>CAJWRP010000481.1 GCA_913046025.1 uncultured Chloroflexota bacterium | reverse complement strand
CCCAATAAGGGATTGCGAGCTCCTTGCGGGCATGGTGCGCCCAGGCTCTCGAGTCGCGCGTCACGCTGACCTTGACGCGCGCAGATCTTACTTGCATCTCCTACAACGAACGAGGGAAGTCAGCGCCAGGCCCCTTGGTATTGCCCGCCGCCCCGGGTCCATCCGCGCCCCCTGCGCCGAGGCAGCCAGATTGGCTATCGCTCCACGCCGGGCAGCAGCAGGGCTAGTGCGCTGCGGAGTGGGGCGCCCGGGATGAGTCGCACGGAGCTCGCGCGCTACGCCGCCAACCAGCGCGTCGAGAGCAGGGTCAGAACTCAGCGACACGTCGACGCCGCCCTCTCGCCCCGAGCGGGCAGCTTCTCCTTGCCCCGTGGGTCCTCCCCGAGCGCCCACCGGAGCGGGCGCCATGGACTCTGCGGGCGCAATGGCAGTACACGGCCTCTCTGCAGAGGTGTTCCTCGATTACAGTCATGAGCTTCGCAGCGCAACAACCGACATCATCTGCATAAACACACAAAGCCGCCTTATGTACGAACCCCAAGCCATCAAAGCGGTGGCCTCAGCTACGAAGCTCCTGCGGGCGTTCGGCTGTAATCGCCTTTATAAGAAGATCGACTCGACGCTTCGGGGAAACGTGGGCGCAGAGCTTACGGCTATGATGGCGGCAGCAAGAAAACAGCGGGCGTTCGTCTGTCCGGCCTTTCCTGAAATAGGTAGGACAGTACGGGATGGCATTCTAGAGGTAGACGGCCGGCGACTGACCGTGAGCAGAGAAGGAAATGACCCTTTCAGCAACGTAGACGAGTCCTCTGTGGTCCGGCTGCTGGAAAAGCAGACCAAAGGCAGTGTGGGCCACGTTCCCATTGGCATCATTGAGAGAGGCGCTGAGGCAGTAAATAAACGGATCCAAGAGCTATTTGCCGACGGCTGCGACCTGATCGTCTTGGACGCCATTACAACAGCCCATATGTCGACGCTGGCATCGGTAATCACCAGAAACTATCCAGGGGAGATCGCCGTAGGCTCTGCAGGTCTTGCTTCGGCCCTGGCCAAGTCTGTTGGCCATGAACAAACCGCAAAAGAAAATCCGATTCCCATAGATCCAACGGCACAACTCCTGTTAATCTCCGGAAGCCTACACCCGGCTTCTCACCAGCAGATTCAGGAGCTAGCCAGCTCAGTCAATATCGCCTTATTACCCATTAAGGCCGCCGATATTCTGCAAGAACGACCCTCTATAAACGCGATGGCAACCCAAAGCGCGCAGGAGATAGCCCGCGCATTTGACAGCGGTCGGCATGCCGCGCTCTACTGGGAAGATCCCGTGTCGGTCCAGGCACTGCTGGAGGATGAGTCAACCAACGAATGGCGAGTCCAGGCAATCGCCGAATTCTACAAGGGCGTCTTAGAGAAACTTCACGATCAGTCCAAGATGTCTGACCTCATAGTAGTCGGTGGTGAGACTGCATACGTGGTCGCCAAGGCTCTTCAGGCAATGTCAGTTCTTATTACAGATGAGGTTCGCCCAGGGATACCTGTCGGGCAACTGGCAGGCGGACTAGCGGCCGGGCAATTGTTAGTGACCAAGGCCGGTGGATTCGGCCGGCACACCGTGCTGGTAGAGGTCATCGAATATCTTGAAGCTGATTCCTACACCACCTAGTAATCCTTCCCCTAACCAGTGTGCTTGCCCGTTCATTCCCATACGCTTATAATCCTGTGGCTAATTACAGGCACAAAACCCGCTCAGGAGGTATAAATGAGCGTAACGATTGCAAACCTTGCACCCAATAATGATCAGGTAGATGTTCTTCAGAGCTTGTCTCCAGAAGGCACGACGGTGAAGTGGGTTGATTCCACTCAAACGTTGGAAGATCAGGCAAAAGATTTAGAGGGCATATCTGCAGTAGTTGTCACGCCGTCCGAGTACTCTATAGAGCTGGCCGCACTGACGAAAGACGTTCGCCTTGTGCAGACCGTAAGCGCGGGCACCAATATGATCGACAAGCTGGCCCTGG
>CAJWRP010000480.1 GCA_913046025.1 uncultured Chloroflexota bacterium | reverse complement strand
GCTCGATACAGGCGTACTGACGAGTACCTGGATGTGCTAAAGCGGCTGTGGGCAGAAGACGCACCCTTCGACTACGAAGGTGAGTTTTACAAGTTCGCTCAGGCCTTTACGGATGTCAGGTGCCTTCAGGAGCCTCATCTGCCGCTGTATTTCGGTGGCGCGTCGGAGACTGCGCTGGGTGTAGGCAGTCGTCGTGCCGATGTATTCGCCCTGTGGGGTGAGCCTATTGCGGCTCTCAAGGCCCAGATAGCCCGGATAGACGAACGTGCAAAGGTCTACGACCGTTCGCTTCAATACAGCGTTTCTTTTCGTCCCATAATAGCTGACACGGAGACGGAGGCCTGGGACAAGGCCCATGCGATTCTGGAGGGTGTTAAGCGCAACGTTGGCGGTAAGGTCGCAGCTGGTGCTTCGGCAAGGCCGCAGTCCGTAGGCTCGCGGCGTCTGGTGGACCTGGCCAACGAGGGCGAGATTCTCGACAAACGACTGTGGACGGCCATTGCTCACGCCAGCGGCGCACCGGGAAGCAGCACGGCGCTGGTTGGAACCGCAGAGCAGGTGGTTGATTCTCTGCTGGACTACTACGACCTTGGCTGCACGAAATTTATCATACGCGGATTTGATCCCTTGTACGACACCCAGGACTATGGCCGCGAGCTGATTCCTATGTTGAAGGATGTCGTGGCGTCCAGGCCGCAGGTGTAGTTAGCCAACGCCGAAATCACCAACGTTTGCTTCTAGATGGCCTGAGACGCAGAGTTAGAAATGAGTCACCTAGGACCGCCCGCCCGACTCTCCGGCGTAACCCGTCAGCTCGACGTAGCCTTCACCCTGAATCGGCAAGCCGTCAGCCGTGCCACTGACTCGAACCGCGCCCTCCCAGTAGGTTATCGACACGTTGAGCTCCTGGTCTGCGATGTAGGGAACCAGTTCTAGCACCAGATCTGCTGAGGGTACTCTCAACCGCCAGCGTGAGGGGTATTTGGTGCCTTGTGGACTGGTCCATGTATCCAGCAACTCTATTTCCACGTCATTTCTGGCGAGCGACATGGAACTGACGTCGGGCATTACCAGGATGCCGCTGCTGAAGGCGTCCACTTGGCCGTCTTGTTGCCTTAGCTGGTAATACATCAGGTCGCGCCCATCGGAGAGTTGCAAGGCGAACCAGTCCCATCCAACTTGGTTTGCAGACAGGGCAGTCGTGCTCCATTCGCGGTCCATCCAACTGGAACCTTTTACTGAGAAAACATCTCCTGCCAGTGTGACAACTCCGGATGTCTGCATTCTCGTCGCGGAGTAGTAGTAAGAGGCGTTGCCCTCCTCGGTACTCTTACGGCTCAGGCCATCCTCTCCCTGCAACACCAGTGGCCTTGCACTGGTTAGTGACAGGTCTATCGCAATGCCGTTCTCCTCGGCCGTAAGCCTCACCGACGGCTTCAACCGGCCATCACCCTGGATAGACCAGTCCTCCAGCCAGACTGCGAAGCTGTCGTTTTCGAAAGTGGCGTTGGCCAGACCTAGAGCCTGCCGACTGAATCGCTCGAAATCATAGAACCTATCGTTCTCGACGTCTGTGAGCGCGAAGTGGCCCATGAACACCTGCGAGGTAGACCAGTCCGAATCGCCGGGGACTGGTTCTTCTGAAGAAAGCCCGATGCGAAACAGAGTCAGCTCATATCCGAAGTGGCGGTTGTTTGCAGCATCAAGGTTGCCGGTGAAATACCACCACTCAATGCCGTAGTCGGCGTGGGGCCCGTGGTCTCGTGGGAAGTCGAAATCTCGCGCTGCCGTAACGCGCTTGAAGTCGCTGTCGGTGCGAGAGCTCAGCGCATCCGACAGAGAGAGCTCTGCCTGCACATTCACTCGTTCGGTAGGCCTGGTCAGCGCCCACACGCCGCCAAGAGACAGGGCGACGACCAGAGCTAACAGGCTGGAGAGAAGCGCGGTTTTACGCATAGGGTCGGTCCTGCGCAGGACATGTACACATAGGCCTACTCCTCACGTAACGACTCGGCTGTCGATGACAACGCCATGCGT
>CAJWRP010000479.1 GCA_913046025.1 uncultured Chloroflexota bacterium | reverse complement strand
GAATGGTATCTGGACTGTGGTGTTTTGCTACTGGCCCTAGCCCTGGATCTGGCATTGAGAGAGCCGCCAGCCCGGCTGCATCCGGTGGTCTGGATAGGTAACGCCATATCCGCGTTGGATAGATGGTTGCCGCAGTCTTCTAATAGGAAAGCGCTGGCTTCCGGCTCGTTCATGGCTTTGTGTCTGCCACTGATCGTCGGGGGCCTTGCGTGGCTGGTAATAGTAGGCCTGCAGGAGATTGGCCCGCTGGCATACCTGCTGGGTGGTGCGATCTTGCTCAAGACAACGTTTGCTGTGAAGGGTCTGGCGCAGGCTGCCAATGCGACCTCTACGGCCATGGAATCGGAACAGCTGGATGATGCAAGAGATAGTCTTCAGAGTCTGGTGAGCCGGGACGCACGGGCGTTGGCACCCGCTCTGGTGGCCGCGGCCGCGGTGGAGTCCGTGGCTGAGAACACGACGGATAGCTACATTGGCCCGTGGCTAGCCTTTGCGATTCTCGGGTTGCCGGGTGCCTTTGCATACAGGGCGGTCAACACGTTGGACAGCATGGTCGGCTACCGCGGTCGGTACGAGTATTTCGGCAAGGCTTCTGCCAAGATAGATGACCTGGTGAACCTCGTGCCTGCGCGAATTAGCGCCTTCCTGATACTGCTGGCAGGATTTGCCATGGGCCTATCAGTGAAGAGAGGGTGGAGTGTTATGGTCAACGCCAGGAGAATAACGGCCAGCCCAAATGCCGGTTGGACCATCGGCGCAATGTCGGGCCTGCTGGGCGTAACGCTGGAGAAACCGGACCAGTATCGCATCGGCGACGGCAATCGTAAGCCAGAGGCATCGCATATCGGGCTGTCTGTTCGAGTAGCATATGTGGTAGCGGTCTTTGGCGCGCTTCTTGGGCTTAGTATTCTTTACCTACGTGGGGTGCTTTTCGGTTAATGGTTAAGGCAGGAGACAAGGTGGAGCAGAGCGCACAACCCGTACACGGAGGATTGAACCTGGCTGAGTTACGACGGTTGGGTCTGGATACTTACGCCATATTGGATTTCAGCTCCAGTATCAACCCGCTGGGAGCGCCGCCGAGTGTGTTGCAAGCCATTTCCGGCGTGAACATCGCCTCTTATCCCGACACCGAATGCCTGGAGTTGCGTGAGGCTCTGGGTAACCTCCTTGGTCTGGCACCAGAGCTTATCTTGGCCGGCAACGGTTCCACGGAGCTGATACATCTGTTGGCCAGGGCCTTTCTGAGCAAGGGCGATTGCGCGGTTATTTTCGGCCCGACTTTTGGAGAATACAAGGCCGCATGTACCGTTCAGGGCGTCGAGCCTTCGGAGATTGTCGCCAGAGAAGCTGACGGCTTTCGCTGGGATATCGCCGAGGCATGTCGGACTATAAGAGACCTGAAGCCCAGCATCGTTTTCCTGTGTAATCCCAACAATCCAACGGGCCTGTACCTCAATGAAGAAGAGGTGCGGCAGGTGGCTGAAGCTACGTCCGAAAACGGCGTTCTTGTCCTGGACGAGGCTTACGTCGCCTTCGTTGACGAGGCCTGGGATTCGCAACTGCTACTGGGAATTCGCAACGTGGTTTTGTTGCGTTCTATGACGAAAGACTATGCTGTTACGGGGCTGCGTTTGGGATACATGCTGGCAAGCCCTGACCTGATCGCCAGAGTCAAAGCCCAACAGTACAGCTGGAGTGTCAACGCGGCGGCACAGGCTGCGGGCGTGATGTGCTTGCAGCAGCCGGAACACCTTGAGCAAGGTCAGGAGGTCGTTCGCCTGGGCAAGACCTACCTAGCGGCCGAGCTAGACAGGCTAGGGCTGAAAACTCATGTAGGTGCCGCCAATTTCCTGCTGGCGTTGGTGGGTGACGCCGCCGCCGTTCGGCTCAAGTTGCTGGTGGACCATGGCATGTGCGTTCGTGACTGTGCGTCATTTGGTCTGTCGAATTACATACGGATCGGTGTTCGCAAAATGGACGATTGCCGGCGACTTGTAGCCGCGCTAGATGAGGTGTTGAGCAATGGTTAGGTGGTTCATGGTCCGTCACGGCGAGACCGACTGGAATATCGAGGGCCGGGCGCAAGGGCAGACTGACACGCCTCTGAATGATAAGGGACGCACGCAGGCTCAGCATGTGGCATCGAGGCTGGC
>CAJWRP010000478.1 GCA_913046025.1 uncultured Chloroflexota bacterium | reverse complement strand
TGGAGTTGGATTCGGGCACCGTGGTGGAGTTCATGTACGCCAAGATGCTGGACATTCCCTGTGTGATTATTCGATCAGACTTTCGGCGAAGCGGAGACCAGGAAAGTGGAACAGATAAGACAGGCGATGACTGGAATCTCATGGCCTCCTTTTACCCACGATCTCGCAAGCTGCAGTTCAACGCCATGGAGTGGTACCAGCGGGAGGTCGCGAGAGGCGGCCCTCTGGACCATATTACAGGTCGCCTGTACACCGGCATCGCTGCGGCCATGATCGAGGCACTTGATCAGGTGAAAGCTGAGCCATCCGTTCTGACCGGCGATAACCACGATATCGCAAGAATCTACAACTGGGCGCTTAAATTCCCCGGCGGAGGCTTATCCGACACGCCGATTGACGTTGCAGAAATAATACAGAGGAAAATTGCTAAGGGTATAATGCACACGGACAATTAACCAGCGTTTCCCCGACTGTCACCGCTCAAATCTACTCATCATCATACCTTTCAGCATATGTCATCACCCAAGTTGCTCTATCCCTCAAAAACCAAAAATGACCAGAGGAGAAATGAGTGGTAAAGTAGACTCGTTTTTGGTGCCGAATATATCCATCACACGGAAGGAATGATTAATGACAGTCGATGTAGCTACTTCTATAGCGCGGATCCTCAAGCAAGAAGGCGTGGAATGGGTCTCCACTTTCCCGGTGTGCCGGGTAAACAATGCCCTGGGAAGGGAAAACGTTCCCATCGTCATGATGCGAGACGACCGGTACGCGATTGCCGTTGCTGACGGCTTTTCTCGTATTACAGCGGGCCAGCGAATAGGAGTCTGCACAGTTCAGGGCGGCGTCAACGCTGCTGGAATTCAGTACTCCTACGCCGGTCTAGCCCAGGCATTCGAGGATGGTTCGCCCATCCTCTGCATCACCGACGGCGTGCCAATCGGGGCATCCGAGAATAGCCAATTTGACGTCACGTCCAGCCTGAAGTCCGTCTCAAAGTGGTACGGCTACATCGATAAGCCCGAGCGCACACCGGAGTTCATGCGCCGCGCGTTCACCATGCTTCGTAGTGGAAGTCCCGGTCCCGTTGTACTGGCCGTTCCTGATCCCACCGGGACCTACGACGAGACACTTGACCCATATAAGCCGGTCAAAGGCTGGAAGTCCGCACCGGACCCGGCTGATGTGACGACGGCGGTAGAGATGATTCTGAACGCCAAGAACCCGCTTATCTACGCAGGCGAAGGCGTAATATACGCAGGCGCATCGGCGGAGCTGAAGTCCTTTGCGGAGCTAGTGAACACACCAGTGATTACTACGCTCAAGGCCAAGGGCGCGTTCCCCGAAAATCACCCGCTGTTCGTTGGTGTCCGAGGCGATCATACCGCTCACTATTTGGAAAACAGCGACTTGATTCTGGCGGTAGGTTCCAGTCTTTCGCCGGGTCGGTTTAGCCACGGCATACCAGGCGCTGCCAGCAAAACCATCATCCACTGCAACGTTAACGAACTTCACGTCAACAAGATCTATCCGTCGGCGCATGCCATAATCGGAGACGCTCGATTCACGCTTCAGGCCCTTATAAGCGAGACGACGGCCAAGACGGCCGGCGCAGGTAGATCTGCCGGTAACGTAGCGGCAGAGGTCAAGTCCGTGCGGGACTCAGGCATGGCCCAGTACAGAGAAGCAATGGCCTCTGACGACAAGCCAATGAACCCCTACCGGGTCTATGGCGACATGATGAAGGCCCTTGACCCCCTTAACTCCTTTGTCACCCACGAGTCGGGCAACACACGAGACCAACTGAGCACGGTGTACGACACCCTGGTACCACGCGGCTTCCTGGGCTGGGGAAATGTTTCGACGCTCGGATTCAGCTTGGCCGCGACGATTGCAGCGAAATTAGCCAATCCCGAAAAGCAGTGCGTCGCTGTTACGGGCGAGGCTGGCCTTGGCTACATGCTTGGCAACCTGGAGGTCCCGGTACGGCTGAAGCTGGGCATCACGATCGTACATATCAGCAACGGCGGCTTCTCGGGATACGGACCAGGGTTCTGGGGCGATGGCCATGACCCCTTCACTCACGTCGTACAGGGCTACGACGACGTAGATATAGATCGGAAGAGCGTCGTGAGGGAAAGAGTGTAGATCTCGGTGGTCGCCGTAT
>CAJWRP010000477.1 GCA_913046025.1 uncultured Chloroflexota bacterium | reverse complement strand
TCTTTCCCTACACGACGCTCTTCCGATCTTCCAGTAGCTTTTCAAGGTAGCCGATGCGATGAGGAACACCTATCACGTATGGGTGCAGCGCAATGCACATGATTCGGGCCGCCTCCGCACCCTCGCTGTAAAGCCTGTCGAACTGGTCCTTGCCCCGCTCAAATATCTCTGAAGACCTGTGGTTCTGGACCACGTACATCGTGATGTCGCTCGTTTCCACCGTATAGGGAATCGACACCATGCGACCAGTCTTCACCTTCAAAGGCACAGGCAGGTCATCCATCACCCAGTCGCAGATATACTCGATGCCCGCCGCCGCCAGCAGGTCCGGGGTGTCCCACGTCTCTGCCAGACCAGGCCCCATCCAACCTCGAGGAGCCATGCCGGTGGCGTTCTTAATGGCGTCAATGGTCTTGCGTATTACGGCCTCTTCGTCGTCCACCAGGGGCATGGCCTTCTGCAAGAAGCCGTGTCCCATAATCTCCCACTTGGCATCCACCATGGACTTGAAGACCTCAGGATAAGTATCTATTACAGAGCCATTCAGGCTGACGGTGACGGGAATTCGAAGCTTATCCAAGGCGGCCTTGACACGCCAGAATCCAACTCGCATGCCGTACTCATGCCAACTGTAGTTAGGAACATCAGGCACAACCATGGCGCCCTGAGGCGTGGGCAGCACCTGCCTGGCCATCCTATCATTGATATCCCATTCCTCTACGTTGACTACTACCCACAACGCCAGTCTTGCCCCGTTGGGGAGCTTCAGGGACTTCCTGTCATGGATGGCGGTGTAGTCTGCCCTCGGATTGCTCAAATTAAGTCTCCTAGCGGTCGAATAAGGAAATTATGGGACGCTCTTCTCCCACAGAAGTGACAACGTCCACGTGACGTCTCGGGACTGCGTGGGAAGGGACTCCAGCTTTAGTTGGTTGCCGTCGAAGCTAAATTTTCGGATCTGGTCCGTGTTTTCCCAGTTGGGAAAGGAGCTAGCCTCCAACTGATGGGTGACTATCTGCTGCTCTTCGTCTATTGCGTACGTTCCGCAGTAGGCCATCATCTTATCCATCGCCACTTTGGCCTCATCCGGAGTGCTGCGTGAAGGGTTGTCAGACTCGAACTTGTCCCTGTTAGAAGCCATCAGAAAGACTCCCAGGTTTCCGTACGCATCGTAGATGATTTTACCGTAAGGCTGGTCTCCGTATGGCTGCAAAACGCGCCCGTCAGAGCATATCGCCTCATACGATTTCAGGTTCCAGCCACCAATGAATCGCTTTTCTGTCATATTGCTGATCTATCCTCGCCTAATTATGCCAAAGACACCTGTAGAACGCCGTCCCTGCACTGGGTTGCTGGTGAACTTTAGCAGAAATAAGCCCGCTAAGAAAGTCTTCGCAAAGCGTGAAAAGCCACCGGCCTGTACCGTTGAGTAAGGGCACCCGGAAACATGAGAACAGTCCCGGAATTCTCATCAGGAGAACACCCATGACTAGGTAGAGGATTTAGGAGAGTATGGTCGGGACACACCAAACGCACACAGCGCTTTGGCCGATGAATATGGTGGACAGGCACCACGGGAGAATGGAGGTAGTATGAACAAGAACCTGACACTTAACAATTTATATGCCGGAACAAGAAAGTTGTATGTGGTTGGCGCCACAGCTTCGCTGCTATTGGCGGCTGCATGTGGACCTATCAGCACACAGGACGCACAGGGCGTGCTGGACACGGGCCGTGAGATTCAACGGCTTCAGCAAGAGGAGATCACTCCCTGGCTGGACGTCATCGCCGAACTATGGTTGGATATCGTTCCTCTGGAAACCCGGCTTCGCGAGCTCGAAGAAGAGATGCAGGCACGCATGCGAGAAATCGGCGAGGAACAGCGCGAACTCGAGGATGAACTGCGTGAAATAGAAACAGCCTTTCAAAGAGACGCCAAGGATTTCAAGAGCAGCTTTCGTGAGATAGGAAAAGACAGGTCGGAGCGCATGAAAGAAATGGACGAGGACCTGCGTCATCTCTATCGAAGCAGCGACGACGAAATCAATGAGCTATATGAGGACGCGTCAAGGTTGCATGACAAGATGAGCCGCCTTCAGTCGGCAAATTCAGCCGCTACGCCAGGATATTGAAACCAGCATGCTGGACCTGCTAGACACAGCCATTCAGTCC
>CAJWRP010000476.1 GCA_913046025.1 uncultured Chloroflexota bacterium | reverse complement strand
TTTCAAGCAGAAGACGGCATACGAGATAAGCTAGTGACTGGAGTTCAGACGTGTGTTCTTCCGATCTTTCGTCTTTTATATGCAGATATTGGCCATGCCTGTACGAATGTCCGGCATGGTAGTCAATTCCTACGCCAGGGCAGCTTCTGCGGGTCAGCGCTTATTTGAGATCCTCGACCTTGACGCTGAACAGGAAGAGGCACCAGGGTCTACTACCTTGACCAACGTTAAGGGCCACGTGAAATTCGAGAACGTGTCTTTTAGTTACGATGAGGGCGTGCCCGTCCTGAAGAATATCAACATAGAGGCGGAGCCAGGGAAGATCGTTGCGCTGCTCGGTGCGCCGGGGAGCGGTAAAAGTTCTATCATCAATCTGTTGCCCAGGTTTTACCATGCCGATTCGGGCCGTATCACCATTGACGGCATAGATGTCAATGACATTAGTCTAAAGAGCCTTCGCCACAATATTGGTATGGTGCAACAGGACGTGTTTCTGTTTACCTCCACGTTGGAAGAGAACATCACCTACGGTAAAGAAAACGCCTCCAACGAAGAGGTTGTTAGCGCGGCAAACGTAGCTCAGCTGAATGATCACATCATGTCGCTGGATGACGGTTACGAGACCGTTGTTGGTGAGCGCGGTTCAACTCTGTCCGGTGGTCAGCGCCAGAGGATGTCCATTGCCCGCGCCGTGCTACTAGACCCACCAATACTGATTCTGGACGACTCTACCTCCAGCGTTGACGCCAACACCGAGGAGGAGATTCGCAAGGCCATGGAGGAGGTGATGGAGGGCAGAACGACCTTCATTATCGCCCACCGCCTCAGCACAGTGCACCGTGCGGACGAGATCATCGTCCTGGACAAGGGCGAGGTAATCGAGCGCGGGACGCACCAGGAGCTTCTGGGGAATAACGGGAAGTATCGCGAAATATATGAACTACAGTTGCGGCCCCAAGAGGAAGTTCTCCGGGACATGGACCTGGATGACGACGGCAAGGCCATTGTAAGCGGGAGAGCAAACAGATAATGCATGGAAGCGCCTTCCAAGGAGTTTCAAGGGGCCAGGCCGACGAGGTAACATTCGGCAGGGTTTACGACAGACGGGTCATATTGCGCCTTCTGCCGTACGTATTCCCTTACAAGCGATTGGCATTTATAGCCACAGTAGCAATGCTGGTTTACACAGCAAGCCAGGTGTCAATTCCTTATATCATCAAGATGGGTATCGATCAGTTCATTGATGTGGGGGATTTTTCCGGACTGACTGTGTTATTCGGTGTTTTCATCGCTATTGCCTGTATTAATTGGGTAGCCAACTTCACCCAGCAGTTGTACATGGAGAAGGTTGGACAAGGCGTGCTCTACGACCTGAGACGCACGATGTTCTCGCACCTGCAAAAACTTTCCTTGTCCTACTATGACAAGACAGAGGTAGGGCGTATCATGTCCAGGGTGCAGGGTGATGTGTGGCAACTTCAGGAGTTTATGAACGTTGTTATCATGACACTGGCAGATCTTCTCAGCCTTGCCGGTATCATCATCATGCTTCTTATCATGGACTTGAAGCTCGGCCTTATTACAATGGCGGTGCTTCCGGTTCTAATAATAATAATGGCCGTTTGGCAGCCCTTTGCCGTTAAGGCATTCCTCCGCGTGCGCCGGGCAATATCTATAGTCAACGGCGCTCTTAACGAGAACATCACGGGCGTGCGGGTTGTGCAGGCGATGAACCGCCAGAACCGCAACCTGCAGCAGTTCGACGAGAAAAACTCTGAGCACTTATTCTCCAACCTGGTAGCCAGCAAGCTTTCGTCAGGTCTAATACCTGTTGTCGACATACTTACTGCTGTGGCCATCGGACTGGCAATTATATTCGGCTCCCGAATGGTATCTCTCAGCCAATTGGAAGTAGGAGTGCTGGTCGCATTTATTATGTATGTGCAGCGTTTCTTTGATCCAATTCGAAACCTGACGATGCAGTACACTCAGCTCCAGCGTTCTATGGCATCGGGCGCTCGTATATTTGAACTACTGGATGTGGAGCCCGACCTGGTGGATACCGAAGGTGCTAGTGTTCTGCCTAGGCTTACGGGCGCAGTGGAACTCAGAGACCTCAGCTTTAGCTTCGCCGCTGCCGCCAAAGACGTTCAGACTCTGGATCGAGAGTCCGG
>CAJWRP010000475.1 GCA_913046025.1 uncultured Chloroflexota bacterium | reverse complement strand
GGAGTCCTTGAATACACTGGCGCCGACCTGCATGAGTAGAAGGGCCTCTTCGACTGATGTTGCCAGTAGCTCAGCCGCCTGCCACGAAGCATCGTCCAGGGACATTGGGGACGTCATGATGGACATTACAGCCTCAATGGAATGCTGGTGCACATCGCGAAAGCCTTCGCCTAATGAACCAGCAATCGCAATTACCGGTATTCCCAGATTGGCTGCTCGGGCCGCCACTCCGACAGGAGACTTGTTATATATGGTCGAGTGATCGATGGCCCCTTCGCCGGTGATGACGAGATCGCTTTCAGGCAGGAACTTGTCCAGTTCGACCGTATCTAGCACGATGTCGACGCCTGCCCGAAGGTCTCCGTTGGCAAAGGCAATCAGCCCGCCGCCCAGTCCTCCAGCAGCGCCCGATCCAGGCACATCCAGAATGTCAGCCCCGATGTCGCGCTTGACGATGCTGGCGAAGTGGGCCAAGGCGGCGTCAAGCTCTTCGATCATCTGGTGAGTCGCTCCCTTTTGCGGACCGTAGATCGCCGATGCGCCAGTGGGTCCAGTCAGGGGATTGTTTACGTCGCACGCAACCATGAACTGGGACTCTCGAATTCTGCCGTCAAGGCCAGACATGTCGATGCTGTGCAGGTTGGCCAGCGCTGCGCCACCGTAGGGCAGGGCGTTGCCTTGATCGTCGAGGAGGCTGACGCCGAGGGCTTGCGCCATGCCTGCTCCGCCATCGTTGGTCGCGCTGCCACCAATACCTATGATAAACCGGCGAAAGCCGTTATCTAGTGCCGTGCGAATTGTCTCGCCCAGGCCGTAGGTTGTCGCCGTCAGCGGATTGCGCTCTTCCAGCGTAACTAAGGCAAGACCAGATGTGCGTGCCATTTCGATAACTGCTGTTGTGCCATCTCCCATGGCTCCCCATTCAGATGAACGCCGCTCGCCCAGAGGGCCGGTAACTTCGATAGTTCGGATTTCCCCGCCGGAGACTTCTACCAGGGTTTCCAACGTTCCATCACCGCCGTCGGCCACCGGGACTAGTTCAACGACAGCTTCTGGGATTATTCGTAAGACGCCGTTGCGCATAGCTCGAGCTGCGTCCAGGGCAGAGATACTTCCTTTGAAGGCTTGCGGCGCGATGACAATTTTCATAACGCCGGACATTATAGCATCAGCCGTTCGCCCATCTACCTTAGTAGGGAACATGTAAGCCCTAAATTCCAATCAGACAACTAAGCGATGTCATGATTTTTGCAGAACGGCCGTTCCGAAAACTTCGCAGCTTATTTTGGTGAAAACATATGGAATGGCAGGGCAGGGGAATATCGTCTCTCTACGGCCGATCTCAGAGGAGCGATTTCTGGACGCCTGTATTGTGTGGCGCATAAGAATCATCTCGGGTAATTTGGAATTAAAGCCAGGCGCAATACCTATTACGTGTAGCAACTTCGCATTCTTATGTGGCCGTAAGGACAGCAGTCGAACGCTGCATATTCAACCGGTATCTTAGAACAGGGTGGCTAAACCCACATATTGACAATATGTAAATATGGCAGTAGATTAATAGTATTATGATTACACCTCAAGAACGACCAACGCGACAGATTTACGCCTCGGTGCGGGAAGACCTGTACCTGGCAGCTAAGGCCCGGTCAACAGAGCTAAGAATCCCGTTACGGAAGTTCCTGGAGGAAGCGCTGGAGCTTGCCTTAACAGGTGAGGGGAGAGCAGCTAGTTCCACTGAGATTGAAAATAGTCCTTCCAGGCAACCCTCTATTTGGGAGGACGAATACGTACGCATGCAGAGTCAGCAGCCCGTAGGCTCTCCTGTAGAACTCTCCGAGGATGAGGCCAAGAGGCTAATCCGGCAGAGCTTTAGCAGAAGAGGGGCCTAGGCATGGCGGACATTCTAGTGGACAACACGCTGTTTGATGACTTTCGAAAAGGCGATGGCGGGGCGCAGAGCGTCATAGACACCATCATTGACGGGCAGGTGACCGCTGCGGTGTCGCCGCTGACCGTTTTTCACCTCTGGAACGACCCTGAACTAGACCGCCATGCCGAAATCACTTACAGCAGCATCCTCAGATTTCTAGAAGAGGCTCCTTTCTCGGTCGCCGCCTCCAAGCAGGCCGGACTGTGGATCGCATCAGCACATTCAGACGAGCGAGGCAGGCTGGCCT
>CAJWRP010000474.1 GCA_913046025.1 uncultured Chloroflexota bacterium | reverse complement strand
AAGTAATCTGTGAATATTCTGGGTATTTAATTCCACGTAAAAATGGAATACATAAAATATGGGCAAAAAGTGATGATATAGTATCTGTATTTATTGATGTTAATGATGCAAGAAACAAAATAACCAGCAAAACCAAGGCAATTATGCCGGTAGATTTTCGAGGGCACCCAGCAGATTTGCCACAGATTAAAGAAATTGCCGATAGGCACGGCCTCAAAGTGATCGAAGATGGGTCACATTCCATTGGCTCAAACTATACCTATAAAGGCCAGTCATACTCTTGTGGGGATGGCGTTCACGCAGATCTCTCTACCTTTAGTTTTCACCCGGTTAAGCATATCACCACAGGAGAGGGGGGCGCCATTTTAGGTAATGATCCTGAATTGTATGAGCGCTTAACCCGACTTCGCCAGCATGGCATCGTCGGGCGCAATTACGTAGCGTCGCTCTTCGCCGATCTCATAGCCAAGAAAAGTGGCGACGACTGCCTGGCCATCCGATGTACGCGCGGCAGCGTTGGTCGACGCCATTCCCACCATGGCCACGCCAAGCAACACAAATAGGGGTATTGCATTTTTTATTAGAATACGTCCCACGACAAACGCTTCTACCTAAGTTCAGGCTAATTGAGCGAGACCCCGCCTCTTCGTTGTCACAAAAGGCATAACTACAAACAGCTTGCCAACCGACGCGCTCGACGTCCAGGGCAACTCCGTCGGCAAGCAAAAAACAACACAGGCTAGAATAGCGTGATGCCCTTGAGAAAATGTTGCTCAACAGAGGCAGTAAAGAGTCTGGAGAAACACCACGATATCGCCACCTGCGACGATTGCGGGAGGCTCCTGCTCGCCTATGGCCACGAAACCCCGTACCACCTAACGGTCAGTGAACTCGACACCAAGAACGTCGATTTCGATACCGGCCGTCACGGCTCCCTTTGGGTAGTTGCTAAGAAGCGCTGACACCGTCCGCTAACGAAAGGAAGCCTTCGTCATAGCCCCCGGAGTTTCCTCCTACTCACCAGCGCCGATCTTCTCACGCAGCGCCGCCATGAACCTTGGAACGGTTTCGTTGACATCCCCAACGATCGGATGAACTACTGGCCCAGCGTTCTGCTCATTGAGCTTCATTAACGGCGCGTCTGGATCAATGTTGAACGATAGGATCACAGTCTTGTCGTCTATCCAATCGACATGCTGAGGGGCCCCGGATACAGCAAGCGCCACAAGCACCTTTGGACACACCCGCACGCCTGTTTGGCCGATCTGCTTATCCATTGGCAGCACTTCGAGATCCTGGGTCACCTTACGCGTGCCTCCAATCATTGACTCCGACAACCCAAGTTCATCTCTAAACAAAGCCAAGAGAGGCTCGCCTAGCAACTCCATGCCCTCATGACCGCCAGCACCGTAACCGAAGTCGATGATGAACTCAGCTTCGCTCAAGGTAAGTTCGCCACCATCTAGTCGATTTACAAGCGAAGTTATGAAGTCATCTGCGGGGTCATAATCAACACTAGGCTCATAGCGGAACACGACGGTTTCGTTACCGTTCTCCACCTTCTTATTTGGGATCTCAATTTCAACCGCCGGCGCAAATGTCGCGATCCGCAGACCACCTTCAGAGGTTGGCACAGCCACCGCTTGCCCTGACCCATCATAAATATCACTGCCGAGCAGGAGCGGCCCCGAACCGTTGCATACGGTCTGGACGTGAAACCAAGGCCAGCAACGATCCACTCCGGTGGAGGCTGCCCCTGCAAAGCGTGCGAATAGTGTGTTCATAGCCTCAGGCCCGAGTAGCCACCGGGGTTCAGAACGATACATCCTCCAAAATTCCTGAAACCACTCTAGATGGCCACGCCACCCAAAATCGGCGAGGCCTGGATGCTCGACTACATAGACACGGCGTGGGTTCACCGCACTGATTACCTGGCCCACTGTCCCAGCTGCATACTCGCGGCCCGTCAATGGCAGCACCACGTCGAGAGACATGGCTGCGCCGGTTGTGAACCGAGCCGCAGCTTCAAGTGCTCCTAAGCTCGCGGGTGAAATTTCATCACTGGCGACAGAGTCGCAGATAAACAGACAAGAGGCCGCGGCATCGTCAGGCTGATGAGTCAAACTGAGCGGTGTTCCGTGATAGGGAGTTACTTCCGCCGCACTTACGGTGCCTCCCAGATCTGCGATGTCGAGCAGCA
>CAJWRP010000473.1 GCA_913046025.1 uncultured Chloroflexota bacterium | reverse complement strand
CCACTCCCCCGCCGAGATCGACTCCATAGCTGACGCTGCCAACCTGGATTACGACGGTCTAATTTTTACGCCATTCTTCCTGGAAGGCGGTCGCTACACCCTTAATAACATCCACTACGTTGTGGAAAGCGAATGGCTAACCCCAGTGGGCCAGACTGAATTTGCCCAAGACCCGGCCTTCTCTTTTCAAGAGTCAGACATTCCACGCCACATCGAGGAGAAGACAGGCGGTAGCATCAAGGCAGACGACGTGACCATGGTCGCCCTGGACGACGTCCGAACGGGTGGGCCAGCCAGGGTGTCGGAAATCATGTCACAGGTAATGAATCGAACTGTGGTTGGCGTTAATGCCGTCAGCATGAGGGATATCGAAGTCTTTGTGCTTGGCCTGCTGAAGACAGAAGGCAAGAGGTTCATTTTTCGAACGGCGGCGTCCCTGCTGAGGGCCTTGTTGGGCCAGGAAGACAGACCACTCCTCACCGCGTCAGAGATAGGCGCTGATGGAGAAGGCGGAGGGCTAACCATTGTTGGCTCATACGTGCCACGTACCACTGGCCAGCTTAACCACCTTCTAAAAAACGGGGCGGTGACGGGAATCGAGGTAAACGTCCGCAATCTCCTGAATCAGTCTCAGCGAAGTATCGAAATCCGATCCATCCAGGAAAGGATTAGCGATCTGCTGAGCGATGGCCGAGATGTTGTAGCCTATACAAGCCGGGAATTGATTGCGGGCAAATCGGCAGAAGACAGCCTTACCATAGGTAACACCGTCTCCCAGGCACTGGTGGAGATAGCCTCCTCTTTAAACGTGCGTCCCAAATACCTCATAGCCAAGGGTGGCAACACCTCCAGTCAGATAGTCACGGAGGCACTAGGCGTTCGTCGAGCATGGGCGCTGGGTCAGGTCTACCCCGGTGTGCCCGTTTGGCGGCTGGGCCAGGAGTTGAAGTATAAGGATATGGCCTACGTGGTCTTCCCAGGCAACGTGGGTGACGACGATGCCCTAACCCAGGTCGTCAACACACTGAGGTCGTCATAGGATGCTCACATCGACAAAGGTCATGCTACAGATGGCACAAGAGGGCGACTACGCTGTCGGCGCCTTCAACGTGTACAACATGGAGGGCGTGCTGGCGGTGGTGGCCGCTGCCGAGCAGGAGTTCGCACCTGCGATTCTACAACTCCATCCGGCCTCTTTGAGACATGGTGGCAAACCCCTGTTCGAGATGTGCCTCGCCGCCGCCAGATCCAGCTTTATCCCCATGTCTGTTCACCTAGACCACAGCGCCTCAGACGAGGACATCAGGCTGGCTTTGGACGCTGGCCTGACATCCATAATGGCAGACGGCTCCACCATGGCCTACGACGCCAACGTGGCCTTTACAGGCGGCGTATCGGCGCTGGTACATACTAAGGACGGAACTGTAGAAGCAGAACTAGGACGTCTCAGCGGAACGGAAGACGACCTGACTGTGCCTGAAAACCTGTCCAAGTTCACCGACCCGGACCAGGCCGCCGACTTCGTAAAACGGACGGGCATCGACGCTCTCGCGGTTTGCATTGGCAACGTCCACGGAACATATCGAAGTGAGCCAAGCCTAGACTTCTCGAGATTGCAGGCCATAGAAGCCAGCGTGGACGTACCGTTGGTGCTACATGGCGCTTCCGGCCTATCCGAGGAGACCATAGGCCGCTCGATAGCATTTGGCGTTCGCAAATTCAACGTGAATACAGAGGTCCGACAGGCATATATGTCCAGCCTATCGGACAGCCTCGGACAAACACCGCAGCCGGATCTTACCAGCGTCATGGGCAGCGCCATTGAAGCGATGACAGCCGTCGTTGCATTGAAGATCCAGCTTTTCGGGTCCACCAACAAGGGCTGAGACCGCCCAATACATTCGCCTCTGTTCAGGCTACCTATATCCAGACTACCAGGCACCCTCTATAATTTGCTAAATACTATCTAAACGATCACATAGGCGCACCCATATGAAACAGCTTGTCCTACAGCCAATTCACCGTGCACAAGGAACCGTGCAGCTTCCCGGCTCCAAAAGCATGACCAATCGCGTCCTGCTGCTGGCGTCGCTGGCGGAGGGCATTACCGATGTCCACAATATGCTGGTGAGCGAAGACACCTCCCACATGCTAAATGCGCTGCGGGCGTTGGGAGTCAGCGTAGCGGTTGACAAGAGCGGCACGGTT
>CAJWRP010000472.1 GCA_913046025.1 uncultured Chloroflexota bacterium | reverse complement strand
TGCCAGTGCTTCCACCAAGCTGAAGGCCGCGACTCTTCATCATCTCGACGCTATCTCGCCACGGATCAATGAATGTAACGTCCTCTCCGGCCTGTGCCATAAAGCCACCCAAGGATCCGCCAATGGCGCCAACTCCCATGACAGCAATTCTCATCAATATGTGCCTCCTTCCCATGACGGCCTAACGAATAATAATTTAGGCCCGCTAAAGTAGGTGAATTATATGATTGGTCGAGAAGAGGGTCAAGATTACCGTATGGCGTCTGGGATGGGGGCCAATCGAGGGATGCAACCTTTACATTCAGATGTGTATAATAGGCCCAAAATCCGGGCTTGTCGTGATCTGCCCTTTGGAGAACGCTTTGGATCTTAAAGAACCGCTGGACAACCCGGAAACCGCCGCCTTTCCCCGCCTTAAGTATCTTCAATGCTTCGCCTGCGACGAGCAGATTGCACAATTTCTGAACTGCCTTTTCCAGAGCGCTGCCAACGCCAGATTCGATGGCAAACGGTGCTATTGATAATGTACAAGCAGGTGGCAGACGCCTCACCGTCTCCACGGGTATGCTACGTTTGTTTCCCTTTAGGCATGCCATTGGGCGAGCAGGGGAATGCGGACCAACAGAGAGTCATAGTCGAAGATGCGTTGCAACTGTCCCTGAAGCCAAGGATCCGAGCACACTGCAGGAAACACCCTATTGCTGGCGTCGGGAGGACTACGGCAGGATCCTTTTTGACCGTGTTAACCACCAGTCGCAGCCAACTCGGACAGCAGCAGGAGATTAGCCTGGCGCTTAGTAATAGCTAGGCGTAAGCACAAGGTCAAAGCCTAATATACATAAAACATTGGAGGCGGAGTATGACATCGTCATTTCCTACCATTCACAAAGACCTGAGTAAGATAACGGTCAAGCCCAATCTCGACTACGACAAGGTTCGTGGTAACTTCGATTGGCAGGAGATGTATGACGAGTTGGACTGGCTTCCGGGTGGCGGGCTTAACAAAGCGCATGAAGCCATAGATAGACATGCCAACGGTCCCAACAGGGACAAGCTGGCTATGATCTGGGAAGGCAAGAACGGCGAAAAAGAGACCTACACCTTCGGACAGATGAAGGTGGAGAGCGATAGGTTCGCCAACGTCATCAAGAGCCTTGGAATCGTAACTGGCGACCGTGTCTTCATATACATGGAGCGATTGCCGGAACTTTATTTTGCGTTCTTCGGCGCCCTCAAGGCAGGGGCTGTGGTTGGTCCGCTGTTTTCTGCGTTTGGCCCAGATCCTGTGAAAGACAGGTTGCAAGACAGTGAGGCCAAAGTTCTCGTCACGCAGCCAGACCTCCGCCGCAAGATAACCGAGATTATTCCTGAGTTGTTTGAGTTGCAGCACATTATCGTGGTCAACAAGGACAACCGAGACCCTCAACCCTTGAACACCGCTGATCTCAGTTACGAGGATGAGATGGCCAAGTCACCTCCTAATTTCGACATTGTAAACACCAGCCAGTATGACTATTCCATAATGCACTACACATCTGGAACAACCGGCAAGCCTAAGGGCGCGGTACACAGGCATCAGGCAGTGGTGCAGCAGTACGCCACTGGCAAGTGGGCACTGGACCTCCATGAGGACGATATCTACTGGTGCACCGCCGACCCAGGATGGGTCACGGGCACGTCCTACGGCATGCTTGCGCCCTGGACCAATGGCGTAACGCAACTGATATACGAGGGCGGCTTCAGGGCTAGCAAGTGGTACGAGTTGATCCAGAAATATAAGGTTACCGTCTGGTACACAGCGCCAACGGCCATTCGCATGCTGATGAAGGCGGGCGACGAAGTGCCCAGGCGTTACAACTTGACCAGCCTACGCTTCACGGCCAGCGTCGGTGAGCCACTGAATCCAGAAGCAGTGGTTTGGGGCAACGCCGTCTTCGACATGCCTTTTCACGACAACTGGTGGCAGACGGAGACGGGTGCTATCATGTGCGCCAACTACGCCTGCCAGGACATTAAGCCGGGCTCTATGGGTCGACCATTGCCTGGAATAGAGCTGGCAGTAGTGGACGAAAACTTTGAACCTGTTCCTGTTGGAGTTGACGGTATTTTGGTTGTCCGGCCAGACTGGCCATCTATGTTCCACGGTTACTGGCAAAACTCTTCCATGTATAATTCCCGATTCAAGAAGGGCTGGTACATAACTGGCGACAGCGCGAACGTGGATGAGGACGGCTACTTCTGGTTCGTGGGC
>CAJWRP010000471.1 GCA_913046025.1 uncultured Chloroflexota bacterium | reverse complement strand
CAGCAGGGCCTTGGAGCAGGCCGATTCTGCGAACTATTGGCGTGGACCTTCCTCTGGGAACCGTGCGACACCAGATCATCAACCTGCGCAGGCCCAATGACCTGCCAGAGCATCCTGCCATCGGCGACATAGCCAACGACTACTCGTCGCGCCCGGACATTGGCTTCCGTACCCTGCTAGGCGTAGGAGAAGAGGAAAGCGATGGCCCCGACTCCTACAACCAGGGACTGGACATGCCCGATGTCGAAAGTGGTCTCAAAAGGCTGGTTAAGCGAATACCTGCCATGTCGCAGGCTTTATTTCAGGGCGGGTGGTCCGGACTCTTCACAACCACTCCCGACTGGCACCAAATTCTTGACAAGGTGGAGGGCATCGAAGGCCTGTATTGCGCCGTGGGGTTCAGTGGGCACGGTTTCAAGGAGTCTCCCATGATAGGCCTCACCATGGCCGAGCTAATCACCCAGGGCAAGGCATCGACCATCGACATCTCCATGCTTAACATGGCGCGATTCAACAACGGCAAGCTGTTGCGCTCAAGGTACACCATGCAGGTGCTTGCGTAGGCGCTGCCGGTACCTTATCGTTATTTCTAAAGGCGTGTCCTTCAACAATCTCACGATGAACGGACAGCTGTATCAATGTTTATTAACGTTCGTGGTGAGTGCCGATTCAATCGAGCATCCTCGACAAAGTCGGTACCTGTCAAACCACGGGCCTTATAATGACTTTCCTATACAGAACCGAGGGCAAAATCATGGCAACGGCGGATCCATCCACTTCAACGGATTTCATTAGGCAGGCTATAACTGAGGACACTCAGTCCAACCGGTTTGACGGACGTGTACATACGCGCTTCCCGCCGGAGCCTAATGGCTACCTCCACATAGGTCACGCCACCTCCATCTGCCTCAATTTCGGCATAGCCAAGGACTTCGACGGCCTGTGCAATCTGCGCTATGACGACACCAACCCTTCTAAAGAAGAGGAAGAGTACGTCGAATCACAGCGGCAGGACATTAAATGGCTTGGTTTTGATTGGGCTGACCGCGAGTACTACGCGTCTGACTATTTCGACCAGATTTACGAGTACGCGCAGCAGCTCATCCGCGAAGGGAAAGCCTACGTAGACAGCCTCAGCCAGGACGAGATACGCGAGCACCGAGGAACACTGACGAAACCAGGCACCGACAGTCCGCACCGGAACAGATCTGCTGCAGAGAACCTGGATATGCTGGAACGTATGCGGCAAGGAGAGTTCGAGGAGGGCAAGGCTGTTTTAAGAGCCAAGATCGATATGGCTTCACCCAATCTGAACTTAAGAGACCCGGTCTTATATCGCATTATCAAGACGTCCCACATACGCACCGGCGACAAGTGGTGCATCTACCCGCTATACGACTTCGCCCACGGTCAGTCGGACTCGCTCGAAGGAATAACGCACTCGCTGTGCACTATGGAGTACGAGGACCACAGGCCGCTATACGACTGGTTCCTGAACGAGCTAGGCCTGTACCACCCCAGGCAGATCGAATTCGCTCGCATTAACCTTAGCCACACCATGCTAAGTAAGCGCATGCTGTTGCAGCTCGTGAATGAAGGCCACGTCTCCGGATGGTCCGACCCACGAATGCCAACGCTGGCCGGTATGCGACGCCGCGGCTATCCACCGGAGGCCATTCGAGACTTCTGCGGCACGATAGGCGTTACCAAGAACAACGCAGTAACGGATATTGCCGTATTACAGCACTGCGTCCGTAGCCGCCTTAACAAGACAGCTCAGCGCCTCATGGGCGTGCTCAATCCGCTCAAAGTCGTCATCGAGAACATGCCGGAGGGCGAAGTAGACTGGCTGGACGCGATAAACAACCCTGAAGATCCCGAAGCAGGCAGTCGCAAGGTGCCCTTTTCGCGAGAGCTATACATAGAGCAAGACGACTTCATGGAGGACCCGCCCCGCAAGTTCTTCAGGCTTGGTCCTGACCGCGAGGTGCGCCTGCGCCGACGCGAGCGCCGGTCGGTCCATCTGTTGCGCCAGCGCCAGCCGTACCGCGTGGTTGTGCAGGGTGCTCGCCAGGAGATCAGTGTGTAATCCGTCGGACAGACTGAGATTTTTGAAACCAGCGATCACGACGTTCCACAACTGACCAAATTTTGGTCAGTGAAACCATGATAAACATGCTTCTGAGCAAACCCAAATTCGAAATTTGGCCACGAATCACAGAATCATTCTAGGCGATGGTTCTTCAGAGCGCTTCTCAAACGACACCTTCTTA
>CAJWRP010000470.1 GCA_913046025.1 uncultured Chloroflexota bacterium | reverse complement strand
CTTATAGGGCATGCTCTTGGGATACGCCAGCACTGCGGCCACAAACAGCAGCATTGGCCCCAGCGCGATACACTCCGTAACCACATCCAGCGCGAATGCTTCCGAAGCCACAACAGCGCTAGTTACCGTGACCTGTACTCCCAGGACGTTCAGCACCAGGCCCTGTCCACTCTGCCATCCAGAGCGCCAGAGTCCTCAACGCAGGCAGGCCCTGGCCAACAATCAGCAGTGACGTCACTGCCGCGATAGCAAACGCAGGAAGACACGCCCGAAACAAAAGTTCGGCACGGCTTTTATATGGCCTAGCGTACTCCAAAATCCTAGCAGGTCCCCCTCTGAAATTGCCGCCATTATATCTCAGCGCAAAGGTGAAGCAAGCATTCGTTGACACCTTCGGAAAAGGTGACCTAAAATCTTCTTTTAAAGGCCTTAAACCCGGCTTCATTTGTAGCCCAATATGGCATGGTGTAAGGCAACATAAGCGGTATTACATTCATTAACCAAAAATAGCAGAGGACAATCCAACACATGACAAGCAAGATGACAAGCGAAGAGATCCGAGAGGCATTCCTCAGCTACTTCGAAAGCCAGGGCCACCTGCGCATGGCCAGCGGATCCCTGATACCCGTCGGCGATCCGACTCTGCTCCTCACAAACGCAGGTATGGTGCCCTTCAAGGCCTTTTTCTCGGGCGAGTCTGAGCCTCCAAGGAAGAGGCTCGTTTCGTCACAAAAGTCGTTCCGCACACCGGACATCGACGAGGTTGGCGACACGACTCACCTCACTCTTTTTGAGATGATGGGAAACTTCAGTTTTGGGGACTACTTCAAAGAGGACGCGATCAAGTTCGCCCTAGAGTTTCTGGACACACGCTTGGGCCTACCCAAAGAGATGTTCAACATAGCGGTCCACGATAGCGACAACGAAGCTGTAGAACTGTGGCTACAGGCCGGAATACCGAAAGAGAAGATCTTCCGATTTGGCGACGAGCACAACTGGTGGGGCCCGGCGGGCGATGAAGGGCCGTGCGGTCCTAATACCGAGCTATTCTACGACTTCGGTGACGATAGAGGCTGCGGAAAGTCCGACTGTGGACCCAATTGCGAATACGAAATGAACGCGCAAGGTGAAGTCTGCGATAGGTTCGTGGAACTATGGAACCTAGTGTTCATGCAGTTCTACCACAACCTGGACGGCACACGCACGCCTCTGCCCGCACCCGGTGTCGACACTGGCCTTGGTCTGGAGCGGGCAGTGGTCATCTTGCAGGGCGTCAGCACCATATACGAGACAGACCTGTTCCAGCCCATGATTAATAAGGCTCAGGAGTTAACTGGCAAGAAGTGGGGTTCTGACCGAGATACCAGCTACGCCATCGCCACCATAGCTGAGCATGGCCGAAGCTCAACGTTTCTTATTGCCGACGGAGTAATCCCGGGCAATGAGGGTAGGGGCTACGTCTTGCGGCGGGTTATTCGCCGCGCCATTCGCCACGGGAGAAAGTTGGGGCTGGACGAGCCATTCCTGGGCGAACTCGTCAAGGTCACCATCGACAAGATGGGCGGAATATTCCCAGAGCTTCGCAACAATCAGGAATTCATTCTCAACGTCATAAAGCTAGAAGAAGAGCGGTTCCAGCAGGCCTTCGAGAACGGCTATAGCCTGCTCACCGACGCCCTTGTAGACACCAAGACCCTATCTGGCGAGGTCATGTTCCGCCTATGGGACACATATGGCTTCCCCGTGGAGATGACCCAGGAGATAGCCGAGGAGCAGGGTGTGGCCGTGGACATGGACGGCTTCGCGAAAGAGATGGCGGCCCAGCGAGAAAGAGGCCGTGCTTCATCCCTAACCGGCGGCGATCGCGCAAAGATACGAGTGTACGAAGGGCTGGGAGTCGAAGCCACGCGTTTTCAGGGCTACGAGCAGGTCACCGGTTCATCTCCTGTTATTGGCCTGATCACCAGCGACGAGGCTGTGGACAAAGTTACCGAAGGTCAGGATATCGAGATCGTGCTACTGGATACACCCTTCTACGCCGAGGGCGGCGGTCAGGTCGGCGACGCGGGCGAGGTTTCGGCCCCCAATGGCGAACTGACAATCAACGACACCGCAGATCGCATGATGTGTGCAATGGCGCATGCGATAGGCAATGTCACATGAGCATCCACACTCTTTATCCGGCGCCGGGCCCGTGGCAGCACCACCATCTCGCCGGGGCTGATGTCCTCCTTCATGATCCCCACCGCGCTGACGGCGAGCACGTGAGTGACACCCAGCTGC
>CAJWRP010000469.1 GCA_913046025.1 uncultured Chloroflexota bacterium | reverse complement strand
TCGGGCTCGGCCTGCGTATCCATACCAAGCACAGAAGTTCGCCCGCCGGTGGGACTAGTCAGGCCCTCAATGCATTCCAGTGTGGTGGTCTTGCCAGCCCCGTTCGGACCCAAAATTCCGAATATCTCGCCTTTCTTGACGTTGAAGGAGACTCCATCGACGGCCCTGATATCGCCATAGGTCTTTATCAGGCCTTCCACTTCAATTACTACCTCACTGGATGACGATAACGCCATTGCCACTCCTTACTTTGCAGGACGGTATGATACTCCATCTGACGTCAAGAATCCGGCCCACAAGACGAGACACGTTAGAGCCCCATACCTCGGATTCCCGCCGCGTATCAGTTTGGCACGCCTGCTCCTGTCCTGCCCCGTATCAATCTACGAGCTGCTTGGCCAAATCTTCAGGATTTGTGACTGGCAAATTACACACGTAGTTCTCACAGACATACGCCGTCGGCTGCCCGTCAACCATGGAACGGTCTTGCAGAAGAGGTATGCCTTGTGCAGACAACATGTTATCTTCCCCGTTGACGCCAATTACCACTCGATTAGGAAGCTGATGCCTGAATATCTCCCGGCGAAGGTTGTCAGTTTTCTGGTCGCTATTAGATCCAATAATCACAATCTCTTTGGGAGTGGACAAAAGAAAATCCAAATCGCACAGCCAGTTTCCTGACCCTGACGGGTAGGTTGTCATCACGTCGCGCACAGAGCGCAGTCCTGCCTCAGCTCTGTCCCTGAGCGTGTCGTTTCCAGTAATCAGCGAAAGGCGCAACATCACCCCTGAAGCCATCGAACTTCCGGACGGAATAGCGTTGTCGGAGAAGTCTCGTGGACGAACGACCAGTGCCTCGTGGTCGATTCCGGTGTCGTAAAACTGGCCTGTAGAGTCGTCCCAAAACAACTCCAGCATGTCCTTGCCGAGTCTTATGGCCTCCAAGAGCCACCGGTGGCCGAATGTGGCTTCGTGAAGGGCTAGAAGACCATCTATGAGGAACGCATAGTCCTCTAAATAGCCGTTTAGTTTAGCCTCACCTTGACTGTCTCTGTCATCCTCACTTGCCCTATAAGTCCTGAGCAAACGACCACCCTTAATCATGCGGTCCAGAAGGAAATGCGCGTTTTGTTTAGCAATTGCAATGTAGTCCGAATTGCCCAAAACGGCGCCGGCCTCTGCAAACGCCCTGAGCATCATGCCATTCCATGATGTAAGCACCTTATCGTCCCGCTCCGGAGCCACTCGGCGAGAGCGTTCTTCCAGAAGTTTGCTCTTGGCCATAACGATCAGTTCGTCAAACTTTTCAAGGTTCAAGCCTTCATCTGCCGCCAGAGTTGCAGCATTCAATACCACATGCAAAATGTTCTTCCCCTCGAAGTTTCCGTGAGGAGTCACGCCGTAATATCTGTTGACTATCTCGCCATCTTCTTCTCCCAAAATTTTCAAGACGTCTGATGGTAGCCATACGAAGAACTTGCCTTCAACTCCCTCGCTATCCGCATCCTGGGCTGAATAAAATCCGCCTTCTGCGGAGGTCATCTCACGGGTCACGTAAGCCAGAGTCTCCTCGACTATTTTCCTGTACTTCGGCTTCTCAGTTATCTGGTAGGCGTGCAGATAGAGTTGCACAAGCAATGCGTTGTCGTAGAGCATTTTCTCGAAATGAGGCACTAGCCAATAGGTGTCCGTCGAATAGCGGTGGAACCCACCACCTATCTGGTCGTATATGCCGCCGGCAGCCATTCGTTCCAGAGTAAGCTCTACCATGTCCAGGGCCTCGGCGTTCTGGGTCCGTAGGTGATATCGCAGCAGAAACTCGTACATCATCGGCTGTGGAAACTTGGGCTGGATACCAATGCCGCCGTACCTGTCGTCGATATCGCTATGTATGCCTCTGAAGGCCTGATCAAACACCCCTTCGTTGAGTGGCATTCCACTGCCTGTGTTTACCGCTGCCATTTGTTCCATTCGCTCAATGAGTTGCCCAGTGGTCTCGGTTACGTTTTCCCTGTCGTTGGCGTAAGCCTCGGCCAGCGCAGACAGAACACGGGGAAAGGCAGGTATTCCACCCCTGTCCTCCGGCGGAAAATAGGTCCCACCATAAAAGGGCTTTCCGTCGGGAGTTAGGAAAACAGTCATGGGCCAACCGCCGTGACCAGTCAGAGCCTGGACGGCTGTCATATAGATGGAGTCAATGTCCGGGCGCTCTTCGCGATCTACCTTGATGCTCACGAATGAGTCGTTCATCAGGGCCGCAATCTGCGGGTTCTCAAACGACTCT
>CAJWRP010000468.1 GCA_913046025.1 uncultured Chloroflexota bacterium | reverse complement strand
GTCTGAAATGGTTGTGGATGATAAGGGCCGAATGGGATGATGAACCCTAATCAATCCCATACTTCCGCTTGAACTCCGATAGTGCGGGATACCTGAGGGATGAATAAACCCCGTGCATCCTCACCTCTGTGCTATCCTCCAGCGTTCTTCCGATTCAACTCTGCGTATTTGCCTGGGTCCAGCCCTTTACCTTGCAAACCAGGGTGGTCTGGCCCGTATCGGTGGGCGCGAAAAACCGAGAATGGAGTATTGGGCATACCTCGGGCGACTGTCCTGCCTGCCATCGGGTTGACGTATTCCCAAACGATTTCCTGGTCCGGGGTTACCTCGAATATCCTGCCTGGTGCACCTTCGCAGATCAGAGTGTTGCCATTCGCTAAACGTTCCGCGCCGCTGATATGGAAGCTGTAAAAGGAGATCGACGGATCACCCTGGTACTCCCAAGCAATCTCGTTCGTAGCTGGGTCAACTTCTATCACCCTGGAGAAGGTCGGACCCGAGCGATGACAGCCGTTGTCGAAGAGGAGGACATGCCCGTTATCCAAGTATGTGGGGTGGTGCTGGTGGGAAATTGCGCCCGGTCCCCACTTCCAACTGAAGTCCCCGGTGTCCTTGTTGACGATACCTACCGTGTCGGTACGTCGGAAGCTGACCAGCAAGTCGCCCTCGGAGGTTACATTAAGCGAGTTCTGGTGGGTCCACTCCTCTCGGTTTTCTAGCTGGCAGATGATGTCATCTTCAGGGTCTAAATGATCCCAGGATCGCCAGGAATAAACGATTTCGCCCTTTGGAGTAATTTCCTGAACTAGGTCGCCAAGCATCTCTTCGCCTGCCTTACCTGAGTGGGAGCCGCCTTTGATCTGGGACACCAAATCTGCGGCAAGAGGTTCAAAAAGAAGCACCAGGGTATTTCCGTTGGCTAGGCGCTCGAAGTCGTGGTGAATCATGGGATTTTGGTATTCCCAGACCAATTCGCCTTCCCAATCGAGTTCCCTGATTGCTCCAGACGGAGCTCCGCCTTCGACTTGCTGTCCACCCTGCCGGGCGCCTCCGGTGCGGAGCAACAAGTGACCGTCGGGCAATAAATACGCGTATCCAATGCCGTCTTCCGATTGCCATCTGTGGCAGACTCGCCCTTCCATGTCAATCACGTTGGCAAAGTTGCCGCCGGTTGGAGTCACCAAGGTATATCCCTGGCTACACTTCTGTGGCGAGTAGTAGATCAGCCCGTTTTTGTGGTGTTTAGACCAGCCCATGTTCCCTCCACACTTGAGCAAGTTTAGGTTGTACTTGTCCTTTTTAGAGGTTGTACTGGTAGAGCCAGACTAATTCCCCTTGCCGTATCAATGGCGGTTCAATCATGTGTTCAGCCATTCCAGCAAGAGCGGTCTGCACGATTTCTGCCGCCGCTTCTGCTGATGCTTTATCGATGTAGCCACTCGCCGCAAGCAGTCTGTCTTCGGTTACTCGCACGATACGCAAGCGGCTCAAACCAGCAACGTCTTTGAACCTCTCCAGATGGCCACTATTGAGATAGGACATTACGGTGTCGTATTTAGATGGGTCGATAACGGCACGAACGAATCTCATGTATTTGATGTCATTCATAGGGACTTCCCCATTCACTCTCGCGACTACTTCACCTGCTCTAACCACTGGCTCTCCAGTCATGTACTGGGCGAAGTCAGCAAAGATTGAACGGTGAGTTTCTGTCGCGGCGTTCATCGCCTCTTTACTCCTGTACCCAGCCATTACCATCATCCTATTCTCTAATGTCCTAACTACACGGACATTCAATAAATCTGAGATGCCTTTCAACCTGTCTTTAACAGTATCTAACGAGGACATCATGGCATCGTATTTCGTGGGGTCGAAGTCGAAGGCCGTAAAACGGAAATCGGATGGTCCCTGTCCAGAGGTAGTCATAAGATTCCTCCAAATCTCAAGCCAGATAGCGGTTTGGAGATATATTAATCACGTGTGTGGAAGAAGTCTATTAGCGGTCGCTGAAACGAGCAAAGCCTCCTCAACGGAAGGGAGCTTTAGTCTTCATAAAGGCTAGGTTTCTCATCCCTTTGCATCTAGCGGAGCGTCTAACCCAGAGATCAGCAGTGTGGCCTCGAAATCCGTCAGTTGGAGTCTATTTCTCCCCGAAGCGGTTGTAGGACGAGACGTCGGCCGAGGGGATCCGGTCGGTGGGGCCGAAGCGGCCTCTCGGATAGCCCAGCGGTGTCAAGCAAAGCGTCTCCACGTGGTCGGGTATCCCCAACCAATCTTTCACTTTCTGTTCCTCACGCAGGTGGGTGGTGGTGATTCGGGTGCCC
>CAJWRP010000467.1 GCA_913046025.1 uncultured Chloroflexota bacterium | reverse complement strand
GGGACAACGGCAACGGCACCGACCATGGCTCGGGAGGAGTTGCTTTCATGATTGGCGATAGTGTGAAGGGCGGTCACTACGGCGAGTACCCATCACTGGATGCCGACAAGCTGGTTGAGGGCGACTTGGCGTTCAACAATGACTTCCGTGGCCTGTACACCGAGGTCCTGGAGGACTGGCTTGAGATCGACGCGAAGCCTATCGTAAACGGTACCTTCGAGAAGATGAATTTCCTAAAGACTGTCTAGTCGGGTTTATCGAATGATTAAGGGCGAATGGGAGAAATCTCATTCGCCCTTTTTGTTTTAAGAAGCCGCCACGCTGTAATTCTGTAGATACGAGATTTTAAAATAGGGGAAGAAGATGCCGCGCAAGAATATCATCCAGATAAGTGTTGAAGTGGAGGGAGACCAGGCCGCCTACTTGAAGAATATGGCTGAGGAGTATGGTCTTGCCGACGAGTCCAAGGCGTTACGTGTGCTGCTCGACTACGCTATCGTGGATGGGAATAAAGAACTCATCTATGACATGCATAACATGCGTTGCCGCCACTGCGTCATCTGAGTTCGGACAACTCGTATGCGCAGCATTAGTAGTCCAGGAAATAGCAGAAGGGCCAGGGATAAAATCCCTGGCCCTTCTTAGTGCTCGATTATGGTCAGACAGCTAGTCCAGTTTTACGCTGAGCCTGTCGTTAACCAGGCTGTCCACCTTGTTGCCACCCACCAGGTGCTTCGAGACGATCTCCTCTACGTTATCAGGAGTCACGATGTACCAGGTGCCGCCCTTTTCTGAGCCGGGGCCATATACCGTGATGCTGCCCTGCCCGCTCTCGCAGAACCTGTGTTGGGTGGTGCAACCGGTGTTAGAGATCATTACCTTGCCAAGTAGGTCATTCTCTTTGAGAAGCTCGTTGAACCTCTCTCTGATGGCGGCGCTGCCCTTGTCACCGCAGTGGTTGCCGTCGCCAGTTTTCCCGTTGCATACATAAACCTGAGATTCGAATTCCGGCATTGTTCCCTCCTATGATCCATACTTCTTATTTATTGATCAGTAAATTTTGCGCAACAAACCAGACATTAGGATTCCTACACCTACGTTCACTTGAAGCTATTGCGGTATGTTTCTGTTGGACGAACTAACCAACCCGGCGCATTATAACACCAGCTCAGCCAGTCTGCAGACACGAATCACCGACGTCAGTACTCGTGAGCTAGGTGTACCAATTGCCCATCTTTTTGTCATATTTATGCCACAATTGCCTTAGCCAACGCCTGTTTGTTCAACTCGACTCCCAGCCCAGGACGGTCGGAAAGTTTTATGCTCCCATTTACGGGAATAATAGGGTCGACGAACAGTTCAGCTATGCGCTCGGCGGGTCCGGTGAACTCTTCTGAGAACTCGTGAGGCCGCACAGCGTTGGTGACTGTGCAGTAGGCGTGCAGGCTGGCCAGCGAGTTAGCTCCTACGCTCGGGCTGTGTGGCATCAGGATCTTGTTATTAGCCACCGCCATCTCGTTTACGCGGACCATCTCAGACAGACCTCCCACGTTCAGGATGTCCGGCTGAAGAATATCGGGATTGGCCAGGTCCATGAGATCGCGGAAACGCCATGCCGATAGCTCTTGCTCGCCTGTTGAGACGGCGCAGTCTAGAGCATCCACCACCTGTCGGAGACCGCGCAGGTCGTATTGAGGAAGAGGCTCCTCGAAATGGGCAATTCCTAATTGCTCGAACCTGCGTCCCTGTTCGATGGCTGTAGGCACTGAATACCCGTTGTTGGCGTCAAAGCTTAGCGGGACGTCGTCAGGCAGCCACTCGCGACAGGCCTGAAATATGGCCAGGTCCTTGGCCGGGTTGGCGTCCTGCCGGTAGTCCTTCCAGTCCATGCGTACCTTGAAAGCCCGATAGCCCTTTTCATAGCCCTCCTGCACCTCTTCCAGCATCTGTGCAGGAGTCTTGCTCCAGCCGTTGCCTCGGCTCCAGTACAAAGGAATTTCTGTGCGATGTGCGCCTCCGAGAAGGGAGTATACGGGAAGTCCTGCGACCTTGCCTGTAATGTCCCAGCACGCGACATCGATAGCTCCGACGATCTGCGACGGCAGCCGCGTTGCACGTTCGCCGACTCCTAAGGCCAACGCCTCCCATATTCGGCGGGGCTGGATCGGGCTCATGCCAACGATCAGCGGCTTGATGATGTCTTCGATGTAGGCTTGAAATACGCCGAGGTTGCGTGCGCCTTCGGCAATACCTGTAATGCCCTCGTCTGTGAACACGCGGACGATGAGGCGCCCGCTGGTTGCGCTGGGGTAGCGTTGAGCGTCT
>CAJWRP010000466.1 GCA_913046025.1 uncultured Chloroflexota bacterium | reverse complement strand
ACACCGGATTCAGCCCACTACCGCCGATGGGCGGTGGGGGATGCTGCGGCGGTGGCTGCGGCTGCGGTCATTAACCGGCAACCGCCAACAACTTCAGTTTATAGACCTGTTACTTAAAGACCTACTGGGGAGAACTTTCTTTCCCTGTTTGACGCCGCCACAGCAGGTACCCTCCGGAAACCAGCGTTAACGCTACCGCTCCGGCCACCGTCAGTGCGGCTACGCGCATCGTGGCGTCGAACCAGAACCCCTGTGGGAATATGATGAGCAGGTAATCCGTCCGCGGGTCTAGCTGCCAGAGATCGTTGGTGAAAGCCACTTGGTGGAATCTCAAGAAAAGAGCATCGAACCCGGCCAGGGCGAAGAAACCCACAATCACCACCAATACCCCCATCAGCGCCACACCCCGTATAACCCTTTGGGCCAGCACGCCAAGATATTCCCGCCCCTTGACGATTACTCCCCAGGAAGTAGCCGCCAGCAAGTAGATGCCAGACGCGACGGCGGCGGCGTAGATCCACCACACCAACCGCTTTACGTCGCTCATGTGCTGGACCTCTCGCTGGTTGAAAAGCTCTCGCTCTTCACCGTATACCTGGGTGTTCACCAGCAGAGGTTCATCCGTGGAGTTGAAGTAGTGTCTGATCTGGCCGCCGACCTGGCGAAGGTCCTCCTCGGTGATACCGGAGGACAGGGAGATGCGGTACTTCTGGAACCCCTGGTTATAGACGCCGGGGTCGTTGAATGCCCAGGCTACGCTGGCAGTGACCAGGAACAAGGGCACGGCGAAGACGAAGAGAAAGGTTGGAATCCAGGCTGCCAGGTTCATTCTAGCTCCCATTCGGTAGTGTTAAAGGTATCATCCGCTGTCTTGTGAAGCAACGCAGTCCACGCCTATAATTCGTCCATGAGCAACAAACAGATTCCTCAAGGTGACCTGGGCAGCTTCCAGACTTTCATGGATATAGTGGAAACTCTTCACGCTCCCGGGGGCTGCCCCTGGGACCGTGGTCAGACTCACGAGTCCTTAAAGAGGACTCTGTTGGAAGAGTCCTACGAGGTGCTGGAGGCCATCGACAAAGGCGACCCAAAGGGCCTGTCCGAGGAGCTAGGAGACTTGTTGCTGCAGGTGGCTTTTCACGCGGTGATTGCCCGGGAAGCGGGGGAGTTCTCTCTGACGGATGTGCTAACGAACATAAATGAAAAACTGATTCGTCGGCATCCCCACGTATTTAGTGACGGTACCGCCTCCGACGCCAAGGAGGTAGAAGCGAATTGGGAACAGATAAAGGCGGCCGAGCGAGCCCAGGATGGAATCAAAAAATCGCCGGTGGAAGGTATTCCCGGTGAGCTTCCCGCATTGACCTACGCTCAGCTGATGCAGGACCGGGTGGGCCGGGCTGGCTTCGAGTGGGAGGACATTTCCGGTGTGCTGGACAAGGTGGCCGAAGAAGTGGAAGAACTGCGCGGGGCTGTCACCGAAGCGGAGAGAGTGCACGAGTTGGGGGATCTGATGTTCACCATGGTCAACCTATCGAGGTGGATGAACATCCACGCCGAAGATGCCCTACGCCAGGCCAATCGCCGCTTTCAGGGCAGGTATCTTCAGATGGAGGAACTTGCTGAACAAAGGGGCCAAGACTTCAGCGGCATGCCATTGATGGAGAAGGAGTCCCTGTGGCAGGAGGCCAAGGGACTGGAGGGTGGTTAGGCCTTAATTTGGCGATTGTCCGTGTATCAAACTCATCAAAACACGGTTGCATTCAAAGTAGCATGGAACTGCCGTCACCATTAACATAACTGTATCTTCTTTCTTGTGTTTGTGTGGTGGTTGTGATGTTGGACTTGAATCGTTGGTTCGTTCTCGCTTTCTTTATCGTGCCCACGTTTGCCTTGGCCCCTTTCCTGCTTGTTGCTCCAGGGTTGGGATGGTCCCGCCGTCAAATAATCTCGGTTCTCCATAACGTTACCTTCAACCCCAGGGTTTCATTCCCTCCGCAGTAAGGGTTCGTTTCCAACGACGGGCCAGGTGCTACCTTCGTCTTTTCGCATCCTCAATCATAGCCTCTAGTTCTTCTCGAGGCATTCATCGTCGTAAAGCGCGGACAATATCTTCTTCAGCCTGTACGTCATCCCCTAAAAGCGAGTACGCCAACGCCCGGTTGGCATATGCTTGTGTAAGGTTGCGATTAACGCTGATCGCACTGCCGAAGTCGTCGATGGCTTCCCTAAGTTGACCTTGATTGAAGAACAGGTATCCCCGGTCGATGTAGGTCAGGCCATCTTCAGGATCTAGCGTGATGGATCTGTCGAAGTCTTGAGCGGCTCGTTCG
>CAJWRP010000465.1 GCA_913046025.1 uncultured Chloroflexota bacterium | reverse complement strand
TGTCTCGGATACCTGTAGTGAAGAGCATATATGGCGTCGCAAAGCAGGCTACGGACAGTCTCGTGTCGCCTTCAGGACACCAGTTCAGCCGTGTCGTCTTCATTGAGTGGCCAAGGGAAGGGCTGCTGGCGATAGGCTTTATCACAGGGCGTTGCCCGTCGCCTACAAAGGACGGGACGAACGTTCTGGTCGTCTACATACCCACGGTGCCTAACCCCACGTCAGGTAACCTGGCATTTGTCTCAGAGGACAAGATCGTAGAGTCTGATCTGACAGTTGAGGAAGCGATGAAGATTGTATTCTCCGGCGGCATGGTGCTGCCAGACAAGATGATTGTGAAGCCGTCTACCACTCGTGCCGAACTGCCCGGAGCCTAGAAACTGACGTTTGGCACATACCCACCAGCGCAGCATGCCAGTCCAATGATGAAGAGCCTAAGCGCTGTTTAACAAAAACTTCTTTTCGTACCACAGCGTTTCATGCACCTTGGTGAATCCAAGCTTGAGATATAGCTCTCTGGCAGGAGCGTTGTCCGAGTCGACCTCAAGCTCAATGGAATCCACGCCCTGGCCCTTTAGGTACTGCATTCCGGCTGCCACGATGGCTCTGCCGAGGCCCTTGCCTCGGTAATCCGGGTGCACGCCGGTCATGGATATGAACCCCGTGGCCTTGGAGCTGTTGGCAGATATCATGGTCCAGTTGTAGGCGGCGGGCTTGCCGTGGTCGGTGATGAAGAGGATTCCCTCTGGAGTAACTCTGTCTAATCGGACACGGGCACTGATCTGGTCCACGGTGTTGGGACTGAATCCCCAGTTTTCACCGAATGCCTCGTTCTGTAGCTGGGTAAGTGCTTCTTCATCTTCGCCAAGTCTAAACGGGCGTATGGAGAAGTTGCTGTTAAGGCTAGGTACCGGACTCACATCTCCGATCCATTGCATCTGCCAGTAGCCTTTGGTCTTGTGGAATCCTTCGGACTCCAACATTTGCTGGGCAGCCTCCCCTTGAGATGAGACCTCTACGTGCAGGACATCTACATTGAGATTCTCGGCATATAATATCGCTTTCTTGAGCAATTCTCGGCCGATTCCCAACCGACGGTAGCCGCTGAGGACTCCTCCGCTGGCAACGGCCCGTTTAATAGGTTCTTCGTAGGCCATGAGCACAAAACCGGCCACAATAGCTTCAGAGGTTGCTACGAAGCAGTGGTCTTGAGGATCGACGTCCGGTTGTGACAGGAATTGTCGCATGAACTCTGCATCAAAAGACTTCTCTGTATCAACGAGACCGTTGATGTCGTTGAACACTTCAGTCAACGGCTCGATATCCGTCCATTGAAAATTCCTTACGTGTAAGCCAGGCGCCATTCACATCTCCGGTGTGATCTGTTTAGAGTTGGCAGCGCAAATAAGGCCTCGGTCGGCCGTCAGGTCGTCAGTGGCCAAGGCGCAGAATACAGAGAGATTGTACCAGAGCAAATGCGGTGTGGCCAATTGCATAATTAAGTGGGCAACCCCTTGTCAATGCGATGCTTGAGCACCGCCTGCGGCTTGCCCACCTAAGTGGGAAGCCTTATCATGTCTAAGATGCCAGATGTTGCACACCGGGTTCAATGGGTTGGCCATTTGGCTAAGAAATAAGAGGGCTGGTTCACGACAACGACCATTAATTCTGACTCAAAGAGACGACAAAGGGAAGGCGAAACTTTACATGATAGAGAGACCTGAAAAAGCTATGGTGGTGATACCGCATCCTGACGACGCGGAGGGCGGCTGCGGCGGAACCATAGGCAAGTGGATTAAAGAGGGCACAGAGGTAGTATTCGTATTATGTACCAACGGTGACAAGGGCACCAGCGATCCAGATATGACCTCCGAGAGGTTAGCAGCCATTCGAGAGGTTGAGCAGGCCAACGCCGCAGAGACCCTGGGCGTTAAAGAAGTAATCTACCTGCGATATCCGGATGGAGCTCTTGAGGACACGGCAGAGTTCAGAGGACAGGTAGTACATGCCGTACGGAAGCATAAGCCTGACGTAGTCTTCTGCACAGATCCCCACAGGCAGACGTTTTATCTCCATCGCGACCACCGGATGTCGGGTCAGGTGACGTTGGATGCAGTGTTTCCATACGCCCGGGATATCCTGCACTACGCCGAGCATAGGGCCGAGGGTCTGGAGCCGCATAAGGTCGGCGACCTTATGATGTGGGGCACTGAAACCCCTGACGAGTTTATCGACATCACCGACTCCATCGACCTTAAAATCGAAGCCTTGAAGAAGCATGTGAGCCAGGTGTCTGGGGGAGACCGGGACGTCGCTGATTTTGTTAAGGCCAGGGCACAGACCATTGGACAGC
>CAJWRP010000464.1 GCA_913046025.1 uncultured Chloroflexota bacterium | reverse complement strand
GATATACACGGCTGTAGAAGGCTACATCTTCCTCTTTTTGAGGAATACCTGGTACGGTCGTTAGTGATTCCGCTACTGGAATTGTTACGTCGGTATCGCCATGTTTTCGGCCTGGCCGAGTTACTACGTGGCTTACCTTGCTCTTTGATTCTTCTTTCAGCATAGACTGATCGCCTCCCGCAGATTTTCCGTATTCTGGCCGAGTTTAACCTCTAAACCGCCTTATGTCAAGATTAATTAAACATGATTTACATTTCTGATCTTGCTTCGTCACTTTAATATAAACTTATGTGTTTAATCGGCTATATCACCCGTCTGATTTCCGGGTTTTACCTCACTAAGTGGGTCTGGTTTCTTGCTGACTCTTTCGCTTTTTGTCAAATGCATGATGAGGAACATGAGTCCGCCGACGCCGATAATCGTAAGGTATGTAATGGATCTATCCACCAGCGTAATAGAAAGCGCATCGGTGCGATCCATGCTGATCAATAGCAGCCCGATCAGGCCCGGTTCTACCACGCCTACACCACCGGGAGTTGGCACCGTGCTTAACAAAGCGTGGCCTAGGGCAACTATAGGGAGAAGCGCCAAAGGTGCATCCAGTCCCAGCGCCGCCACAACGAGGTAAAGGCGGCCGACCTCAAGTGCCCACCCGATTAGCCCTAGCACGAATACTTCAGGAAGCTGTTTGAAGCTCCCCAGTGTGCCCTGCTGGAAGCTGTTGTAGGCGGCCTCCATACGGTTGGGCAAAAACTTAGCCAATCGTTGTCCGTAAAAGCGCATGGCGAGAAGCATTGTTGCACTTATGGCGACGATGCCTAATGCCGCGACAAGTAGCAGGTTGGCTGCAGCACTCTGGTTGGTCAGGGTGAAGGCTGCGATGCTGGCTACCAGAATGATGAGGATTGTGGCGATGTCCACAATGCGTTCCGCCACAATGGTGCCCAGGCTCCACGAAAAGCTGCTTTTGGACTGCTGAGCAAACAGGTAGGCCCTGTAGGCGTCGCCCAATCGTAGCCACATGATGGAATTGACGAACCAGCCGATGAGAATTAGTTGGGATGCCTTTAGGGCTGATGGTACACGGCTGCCTGCTTCAGTTAGAGCGCCGGTATTTCGTGCCAGCAACTGCCATCGCATGCCACGGAACCAGAAGCTGGCGTAGTAGGTGCCTATGGCAGCCATGTACAGCCAGATGTTTATGCCCCGGATCGTGCTCCACGTACCCTTCCAGTCCAGGTGGAACCGACTGAACAGAAGAAAGAGAAATATCGCCGCTACTGCAAAGAATAAGAGTGTAGGGAGTGACAGAAACCGGCGCCTTAAGAGGCCGCTTTGAGGCCGTTGTGCCGTTGGTTGCGTTGCTGGCATGCTGTTTATTCTTGGACAGATATTATGGCCAAGCCTTACAGGGGATTCTTGGACGGAGTTCCCGTTTTTCTGGGATATCTCATCGGTGTCGGCATAATCTTTTTTACCACGACTAGTGCCCTGTTCTCCAGCCCTTTTTGGGCCACCGGAATGACCTCTTTTAGTTCTCCACCCAGCAGTTCGATTGCGTTCGACGCAGCTGCTATCTCCTGAGACGCGTTGGTTAGCTTTTGAGCGATTACTAGCCCCCCAACCTTGGCGAAGGGTAACGTTAGCTCTGCAAACGCGGCCATGCCCGCCAGTCCTCTGCCTAAAACGATATCGTAGACCTCTCGATGCTCAGGTGCCATAGCCAGAGTCTCCGCGCGGTCTTTAACCACGCTAAGGCGGTCCAGCCCGAGTATTTCAACGATGTATTCGAGAAATATTGTCTTCTTGCCTGTGGCGTCCAGCAGTGTGCCGCCCATTCCTGGGAAGGCCAGGCACAGAGGAATTCCTGGGAAGCCTGCTCCCGTACCCACGTCGATGAACGAACCATTCGATTTCAGCTCATCTGATAGGGCCAACGAGACTGATAACGAGTCGAGATAGTGCTTTGTTAGCACATCCTGAAACTTGGTGATACCTGTCAGGTTGACTCGCTGGTTCCAGTCCACCATCTCCTTGTAATAGGTGTAGAATTTGTCTAACTGCGCGTCCACCAGCTCAATGCCTAAAGCTGAGACTGCCTGTCGCAGGGGCTCCATGGCCTTGATTGAGTCTTCGAACGATACTATTTCTGGTTGGCTAGTCAATTGCTAAACTCCTCTTGTTATCGATTGTAACACCGGTTGATGAGCCTTATTGGGACGACTTATCCTCAGAATGTAGTTTTGTTGACACTGGAAGTCTCCTTGGTTAGACTTGGGCCAACAACAGCAAAATAACATTGATACACCCGGGGGGAGCTTGGTTACGCTAGGCTGAGAGGCTCCGACATATCGGAGCGACCCCACAAACCTGATCTGGGTAATG
>CAJWRP010000463.1 GCA_913046025.1 uncultured Chloroflexota bacterium | reverse complement strand
GCTCCGTCGCGGCGGTGGTCAAGGCCATGGTCGAGGAGCAAGTGGCCAAGCACGAGAACGATGAGATCGCCAATCAAAAGGCGACCATTGCAGCACTCACCGCAGCGCTTGAGGCCAAGCAGATGGACCACGCGCACGTCCAGCTGACGACTGGCGGCGAGGTGGTCGAGCTGGTGAGCGCAGCACACGTCAAGGCGCTGGAGAAGCAAATTGAGGAATGCGCGAGGAGGGGTGACGCTCAGGACGCAGAGATCGGCAGCGCAAACTTTGCGGCCGCAGCGGCTCAAACGGACTCCATACTGCTGGGCACTTCCATAATGCGTTCTTGGACCAGGCATCCTATTGTTGCCGCGCGCCAGGCTCAGACCATAGCTGGAATCGCGCCGGGCCGGATTAGATTGGGTATAGGTCCAAGCCATAGAGACAGCATGACGCAGACCTTTGGTGTGGACTTTTCCGAACCCCTGGGCCACCTAAAAGAGTACATTCAGATACTCACGGGTCTTTCTCATAAGGGCAAAATCGATTTCGACGGTAGGCACTACTCTGCTCACTTCGTTATGTCTTTTCCTACCAACGTCCCAGTTATGGCTTCGGCCCTGCGCACGGCGTCCTTTGAGGCCTGTGGCGAATTGGCCGACGGTGCTATCAGTTGGGTCTGTCCCCTGTCCTACGTTCGGGATGTGGCGCTGCCAGCATTGAAACTGGGCGCAGATAGGGCAGGTAGGCCAACACCGCCTTTAATCGTGCACGCCCCGGTTTGTGTAAACGAAGATTTGGAAGCTGCTCGCAACGGCGTAAGAGATCAGCTTGGGTATTTCCCGACTACACCCTTCTACGCCCGCATGTTCGAGCGTGCAGGTTTCGCTGAGTCGGACCAGACCGGGTGGACAGATGACATGCTGGACTCTGTTCTAATAGCAGGCAGCGAAGAACAAGTTGCCGAGAAGTTGAACGAAATTTTCGCCTGGGGCGGCTCCGAAGTCCTGGCCAGCGTTATCACCGTGGGCGATACGGAGGCGTCTCGTGAACGCACCATGAAACTCATTGCGGATGTATCGGCGTCTTGACCCGCTGTGACATGGAGGAATTAGTTATTGGGTAAGGGTGTAAGGTTTCAGGGTCTCGAATTCGCCTCAGTGGAAGTGACCGAGCAGACGACCTGGGCCTTTGCAGAACTGACTGATGGAGATGGTCTAAGGGCGACGGTCGAAATCACCAGCGGTGCCCAGACAGCAATGGCCGTGAAATTGCTGCCGGAGATGCTTCATGCGCTCGCAGACGAACCTGTATTCAATGACGAGGACGTACAGTCACGACTGGGCCTGTCCGACGGAGATCTGCAGCAAGACAAGGCCAGAGCAACTGCCATTAGCGGATTGCGAAGCGCTGTTACAGACGTGCTGGCTCAGAAGCAGGGCAAATCTATTACCGAGTTCCTCGGTGGTAATGTGCAGGATAGGGTACCTCTTTACGGCAACATCAATCGGCACTTGCTGACGCGGGAACGCACGCCTTATGCGTTCGCCAATGCAGCGCTAATGGCTGTCGAAAAAGGCTTCACTACAATAAAATGCGCGCCTTTTGACGAGGTTAGACCGCCTTCTACGACAGATGCCATCTTGGGTCTTGCAGACATGGGCATACGCCGTGTGGCTGCTATCCGATCTGCCATTGGACCTGACATTACGATACTGGTTGACTGTCATAGCCGCTTTGAATTGCATACCGCACCCCTGGTGGCGGAGGAATTAGCCAGGTCTGGCATAGGCTGGTTTGAAGAGCCTGTGGAGCCAACTGGCGATATGGACGCTTTGATTCAAATCGCCGGCATGGTAAGCATGACGGTCGCAGGCGGAGAGGGCGGTTACGGCCAGCAGTGTTTTGATGAGCTCATCAAGACTGGTGCCGTCAAAGTCATAATGCCCGACATTAAGTACTGCGGTGGTGTTGCCGAGGCCCAGCGCGCGGGCAAATCTGCTTTGGCGCTAGGCGGTCAGGTCTCGCCCCACAGCCCTTCAGGGCCGATATCGCTTTTGCAGAGCGGCCATGTGAGTGCGGCGCTGCCAGGCTCTATGCCGCTAGAGCATGCAGTGTACGAGGCAACATGGCGGGCAGAGGTGTTATACCCCGCTGAAGTTGTCAACGAAGGCCGACTAACAGTTCCGTCGGGTCCTGGCCTCGGAGCCACGCTGAACCAGTCGGTAATCAACCAACGTGGCAAGCGCTGGAAGCCTTAGCTCTCATTAACTTGTCTACGTTAGCAGGTCGATGGCCAAGGCCATCATTATTTTCGTGCCGCTGAGTAGGCTGGCAATGCCAACGGACTCATCCGTGCCGTGAACATGGCTTAGCATTGGGTCGTCGTCCGGGTGTGAGCCAGAGAA
>CAJWRP010000462.1 GCA_913046025.1 uncultured Chloroflexota bacterium | reverse complement strand
CCGCGCTGGTGTTCGCGTGGAAGACCGCCCGCTTCATTTACGTTGATGACGGCGCCGGGACCACTGACGAGCGTCACGTTTATAACCTTCACGGGCAGCTCTGCTTCGCCTCGGTCAGCACCTTTAAAGAGTTGTTCATTCCCAGGCTCGACCCAGTAGAGGTTGTCATTAATTTTCAAAACGCCAGGGTTTGGGACCATTCGGGCATGGAGGCCATCGTGGACCTTGCTCGCAGGTATGAGCGCGCGGGAAGACGGCTACATCTCCTGCACCTGAGCAACAACTGCAGGAACATGCTTCTCAAGGGCGACATTATTGTTGAGAGCGAGGGGAGTACTGATCCCGGACTGGCTCACCGAGTCACAGTGTCCGGCCTTGGAGGCTCCAGCGAGGGCCAGTAACCACTGGCCCTCAGAACAGGCTATTGGGCAATTCACCTGCCTAACTAGCCCAGAGAAGGACCTGGGAACGAAACGTAATCCTCGCGAAAAGGACCAGCGACACTAATGCTCAACACGCCTACCTGTTTCCGTTTAGCCTACCTAAAGTCGCAACAATTCGAGCCCTGTCTACCAGGTAAATGAGACAACCTCCACGCTTCTATTACGGCTGGTATGTCGTCGGCGCTGCTGCGGCAATCAACTTCGCCAACGCCGCCGTTGCGATCGCAATTCTAAGTATTTTTATTATCCCAATCGGCAACGAACTAGGCTGGACTCGAACAGAGATCGCCGGGGCTGCCAGCTTAGGGGCTATCTTGGGAGCAGCTTTTGCACCGATCAGCGGTTGGGTCATAGATCGAGTCGGCTCGCGCGTGATACTGGTAGTCGGGTGCATCATAATTGCGGCGGCTTGCCTGTACCTGTCGGTGGTCCAGACGTTACTAGGCTTTTACATAGTCTTCACACTGGCCCGCGCTTCCGAACTGGGCATCACCAGTGTCGGCACCTCAACCGCAATTGGAAAGTGGTTCCTGCTCTATCGAGGCAGAACCACTGGGCTAATCTTTTTTGCAGAGTCAGCTGGAATTATAGTCCTCGCTCCGATTATTCAAATGATTATTGGCGCGGAGGGCTGGCGGATGGCGTGGGTCGTGCTGGCAGGATGGATGTTCGCCATCGGAGTAATTCCTTCAGCCCTTTTCATGCGGCGTCAACCAGAAGACATGGGGCTGAACGTCGACGGCAGGGTTCGAAACGTGGCTTCGGAAACAGGCCTGCCAGCCTCCAATAACGATCGAGACAGCAAAGAAGAGGTCTCATGGTCCTTTGCGCAGGCTCTTCGCACTCCGACCTTTTGGCTGCTACTCATATCCCTGTTCATCGTAAGCATTGGGACATCTGGAATTGGCGTGCACCTGGTGCCTCACTTGATTCAGCAGGGATTAAGCTCGCAATCGGCCGTAGGTGCGATCAGTGTAATGTTCGCAGCAGGAGCACTGGCTTCAGTGGCGTTGGGATTCGCTGGCGAACGAATATCGCCTCGTATATTGATGGTCTTGACCTACCTGCTGATAGCCTTCAGCGTCGGAATTCTCCTTGTGGCAGACACCATACCTGAAACCTACCTGTTCGCCATTACCAGCGGCACGGCAACCACCGCTTTTTTCATCATGCCTTTTCTGCTCTGCTCCAGTTACTATGGAAGGGCGTCCCTGGGATCCATATACGGTGTCAGCAAAGCGGTACAGGTTGGAGGTCTTGCGCTTGGGCCGGTGGTAGCGGGGCTAGTGTATGACACAACAGGGAGCTATCAAGGAGCCTTCCTATGGTTTGGCTTACTGGCCTTCGCCAGCTCCTTGCTGATTTTAATCGCCCGCCGCCCGACCATACCCAAAAGCGAGCTTGCATGAATTCCCAAGTGGAATTTTGTGCTTCTCGTCAATAACTCGCGATCACTGATTGCCATGCTCGGATTCTCGTTTTGGCAAAGGTTGGTTGCCGGCGAGTCCCCGAGACATTGCGGTCATAGTCGATGTCGAAATTTATTTTTCGCGCGGAGAGACAGCAAGCGCTACTGCTCTGACAGGTGTAGGAATAACGCAGAAAAATCACGTCAGCGTCAGCGTCGGAGGAAGTCCTCTCGCTGAAATATGGTCAGATGAAGAACTTTGTGACCCGTTTGTGACCATAACGCGAAAAGAAGGACGAGGATTTTGGCCAGCGAATTAGGTTTAACCAGCCCGTTATGCGGCTGATGAATGGTGGGCCCGCAGGGATTCGAACCCTGGACACTCGGATTAAAAGTCCGATGCTCTGCCAGGCTGAGCTACAGGCCCGTGATATACAGTCGACCAGTCCGTCGTGACTAACGAACGCCAGCAGTAATTTTAAGGTGTCGGGATATCCTTTACAAGGGAAATCACGCCTCAGACTGCTAGAACGGCAGGGGGAATGCAATCAGCG
>CAJWRP010000461.1 GCA_913046025.1 uncultured Chloroflexota bacterium | reverse complement strand
CCTCGGCAACGGGAGCCGAAGGCACTGAGGGAGGTGGTGTGACTGCCTCAGGCGATGCCTCAGCTGCAGTTGCAGGAACCGAAGCACCTGGCGCGGCCTCCGCCACAGGAACTTCCAGTGCTGCTGCGACTGGTTCTGCAACTGTTGGCGTCGCAACCTCGACGTCCGAAGCCGAGTCGCCAGCCGTCTCTTCATATTCCAACGACATTCGCTGATTGGTGCCTTCAATGATGGCTGAGGCCATTCGACCAGTCACCAGTCTAATGGACCTGATAGCGTCGTCATTCCCGGGAATCGGGTAGTCGATCAGGTCTGGGTCACAATCGGAGTCAACCAGGGCGATGATCGGCACACCAACTCGGCGCGCCTCTGCAACTGCGATTGCCTCTTTTCCAATGTCGATGACAAAAAGGGCGCCTGGCATTTCAGTCATTTCCTTGATGCCGCCCAGGTATCGATTAAGCCTTGCAATGTTCCCATCTAGCTTGAGCGCTTCCTTCTTTGTAAGCCTCTCAAATTCACCCTTGGCTTTGCGGGTTTCCAGTTCAACCATATAATCTATGCGGGATTGAATCGTCTTGAAGTTTGTAAGCGTGCCGCCCAACCAGCGTGTGGTGATATAGAAAGCACCTGCGCGCTGAGCTTCAGAACTTACTGTGTCGTGGGCCTGTTTCTTTGTGCCCACCATGAGTATTTTCTTGCCGTCAGCTGCTACGCTCGTCATGTACTCAGCAGCGACTTCCAGCATGCGCAGAGTCTTCTGCAGATCTATGATGTGGATGCCGTTTCTGCGGGCGAATATGTAACGGCGCATCTTGGGATTCCACCGGCGTTTCTGATGTCCAAAATGGACGCCTGCCTCAAGCAGGGATTTCATGGTTACTTGCTCTGGTGCCTGAGCCTGATCCTGTTGAGGTGCTGCTGGCTGAGTTACAACGCTAGTTTCTTGCAAAATTCGCTCCAATGGTTAGGACTTTTTGAATGGTCGAAATCAGGGTGTAGCGACCCTTATAGACTACAAGGTGGTAATCTCTGGAAGTATAACATAGACACGATTAGCTGGGCAATGATGCTGCGCGTATGTTATTGGTATCTTAAGCAAGAAATCCCCAAGGTCTGATCTCAGCTAGAACGGGGTCGTGAACCAAATTGACACCGATTTTTCGTCGCTGATATAATCAATCCAGTGGTGCTAAACTTCCGGTTTGTTTAAATCGAATGGCATTAGAGGTGCCACCATTTCCAAGTGCCCGTGGGGCTGTAGCTCATCTGGGAGAGCGCGGCGTTCGCAATGCCGAGGCACGGGGTTCGAGTCCCCGCAGCTCCACCATCATCTCTCATGCTTTCTTTTCCTAGCCTGTTGACCTCCTTCACGCAACTTCCTTTTGTCTAATCAGGTTGCAGTGATTTAGCTTTTGTTTCCCGCATAGGTTAAAGCCCACCTTTAAGAACAGCCAGTTACCTCTATCTCATGCCTTCTGAGTTTGTGATGTGTATTGAAGCTTACCAGGTTACTCCGTGATTCATGTAAGGTATGGCTTCATCTCCAGAAACAGTTTTTAATTGGGCAACTGACTGACTTGGGATAGGGCCACTGGTTAATTAGTCTAAGGTCTTACGCGTGGTAATAAGTGGTTATAAGAGGGGGCATCAAGACATGCTAGAGCGCGATTTAACTGCACTTGCCACTGCCGAGGGCCGAATGGTGGGCACCGTTGGCCACGACATAGCCAAAGACTATATTGTCGAACGCTTGAGAAATATTGGAGTGCAACCTTACTCTAATGACTCTTTAGAACTTCTCTACTCCCACCAAGAGGTGAACTTTGTAAATGTCGTTGGTCAAATAGAAGGCGTAAAAAGTGATTTGCCTCCCATCCTACTCGGTGCTCATCACGACACCTGTGGGCCTTACCCAGGCGCCGACGACAATGCAGCAGCCGTCGCGGTCTTGCTGGCCGTTGCGGAACAGCTAAGCCAGGCAGCACCGGATAGGACCGCAATTCTGGCTTTTTTTGATGCGGAAGAGCCTCCTTATTTTCTGGGGCCCGCCATGGGTTCCATCAGGTTCTTCGAGGACCAGCTTAGGCAAGACATCCATTGTGCGATTGTTATGGACCTGGTTGGTCACGACTTACCTGTCCCTGGACTGGAAGACCTGCTGTTCGTCACAGGAATGGAGAGCGATCCTGGATTTTAGGAAGCCTTGAAGGCCGCTGATCCTGGGGAGAACTTGCGAATAGTGCCCACGCTTAACCTCTACGTCGGGGATCTCAGTGACCACTACATATTTCGAATGAATAAGCGACCATATCTGCTCTTAACCTGTGGCCGCTGGGATCATTACCACATGCCCTCAGACACTGTAGATAGGCTTAACCTCGAAAAGATTCGGGTTGTGGCCGATTACCTGGGCGCTCTCGTGAAAAGCCTAT
>CAJWRP010000460.1 GCA_913046025.1 uncultured Chloroflexota bacterium | reverse complement strand
TCGAAGCCTCGCGCCACGACGCGGCCACCGCCTGGGTCGCCGCCACGCGCGTTAAGCTCGATGACTACGAACCCTACCTCTTCCGCACCCGCGATTTCGGTCAGACCTGGGAGCAGCCTGAATTCCAGCCTGCCTTCCCGTCTCACCGCGATATGTCAGTCTATAAGGTATGGCATCTTGAGACGGGACGTTCCGAAACGCCGGGAGAACTATATCTCGGGGCAGACCCATCATCGCTTTTCAAGAGCGAAGACCGAGGCGTCACCTGGCATGAACTGGAGTCCTTTGGCAGCCACCCGACCCGCGACCAATTGCAGCAAGGACTTGTGGCGGACTTTGCCTGCACAGCATCGTGATGGACCCGGATAACAAGGACCGCATGTGGCTGGGCGCATCCGCTGTTGGTGTGTTCAGGACTGACGACGGAGGGGCGACCTGGCAGACTCGAAACAAGGGCGTGCGTGCCGACTTCTTGCCGGACCGCTTTCCCGATTTCGGACAGTGAACACACAAGTTGTTAAAGCCGGGAGCTTTAACTGACCGTCTCTACCAGCAGAACCACTGTGGAGTGTTCCGCACCGACGACGCAGGGGACAACTGGGAGGACATTACAGGTGGACTGCCATCCAGGTTTGGCTTCGTGCTGGGCCTGCATTCGCAAGACCCGGACACGCTGTACGTCATACCGGAGGACAACGTCTTGGCTGACGGTGAGGCTGGAGGGGCGTTTCGGGTGGTTAGCGAGGCCAAGTTCCGCGTGTTCCGCAGTTTTAACGCCGGAGCAGACTGGACGCCCATGAAAAAGGGCCTGCCACAGGAGAACGCCTACCTTTACTGCATGCGAGGGGGCATGGCGACAGATCCTTTCGAGTCTTGCGGGGTATATACGTCGGCACCACGGCGAGCCATATCTTCTACAGCCGAGACGACGGCGACAGTTCGGAGCTTCTAGTGGACTACCTTCAGCCCATCAACTCGGTGGAATGCGGCGTGGTGTCTTAGGCAGCGGCTACATAAGAACGCAGGCCGGACCGGTTAGACAAGTCCCGACTCTGCCGAGCACACCCGATGCCAAATGAGACGCTCGGCATCAAAGTGCTGGTTATCTCCACTTACGCTGAGTGCCGATTTCATTGAGCATCCTCGACAGAGTCGGGACTTGTCGAAAGGCGCGTTACCGATCCACGCTGGAACCCGGAATACTAACTCTTAGCCCCAGGCACGAACTTCATCGACAGCGAGTTAATGCAGTGACGACTGTTGGTCGGAGTAAATCCTTCTCCCATGAAAACATGTCCCAGGTGGCCGCCACAGTTAACACACTCGACCTCAATGCGCTGACCGTCAGGATCCGGCAAGTGCTTCACCGATCCCTGTATCTCCTGGTCAAACGCTGGCCAGCCACAGTGTGCGTCAAACTTGTCTTCTGAACGGTATAGCTCCGCATTGCATCGCCGGCAGGTGTAGACTCCTTCTTCATAGAAATCGTCGTACTCCCCGGTGAAGGGCCGCTCAGTCCCCTTCGATTCAATGACGTAGCTCTCCTCCGCAGACAACGGATTATATTTTGTATCTTCCATCTTGACCTCAAGCTAAGGTTATGCTCTGCCCATACCTATTCCACGGACGGACAGATGGATTAAATCTCTACGATATAAGGCCAGTATATTGCCTAAAGGTTACCCAGGCCAAGCATATCGATCTAGAAATTTCGAAACGAGCTAGCCCTTCAAGCGGGGGATCACGTCGCAACCCATGCGCTCGATCTGTTCCAGCACCTTGGCTTGCGGCATGCCCGGCCACTGCATTCGGAACACGAGGTAGTTAACACCCAGGTCCTCATCGTAACGTTTGATCTCCTTCACAACATCATCGGCCGAGCCGAGCAGGAAGCGGTCTCGGGCCAAGTCCTCATAGGGCACAGAGAAACTCTCCTCTCCCGGTAGCGCCTTGTCCTGCCCCCAGGAGGCGTACGCAGCGTACTTACCCTCTAGAAACGGCTTACTCTCTGCGAAGGCAGCGTGCCGGTCGTCAGCCACGTACATCTCTCGAATCATGGGTAAGTCTGCTGGCATCGGCTGGTTCGCCTTAGCCAACTCGTCTTTGTACATGGCTAGCTGTCCCACCACTGTGGTCATGGTTGCGTGGGGATTAATGAGCCATGCATAACCCCACCGCGCAGCGCGACGTATGGCGATATCGGCATTGGCGGCAACCCATACCGGCGGGTGTGGCTGTTGCACCGTTCGAGTTGTAGTCTTGGTCTTGCCAATCTGAAAGTACTTACCGTTGTACTCTACTTCGTCCTCGGTGAGAAGCAATTTCGTCGCCTCCAGCACCTCGCGCATGCGGCCTACGCGCTCCTTCGAGGTTCCCCCAAACGAGCCGTACTCCTCGTCGCGAAGGCTTCGTACGATGGTGGCGCCGGCGGCCACGGAGGAGGT
>CAJWRP010000459.1 GCA_913046025.1 uncultured Chloroflexota bacterium | reverse complement strand
TATTCGCGGGAAATTTAGTTTCCGGCGTGATTATACTCTTGCCACGCCCACGATGTTCGGTATGGTCACAGGCAGGCCAACGGACAGATCGAACGAGCGCAACTCCACTTCTCTGAAACCAGCATCCTGTATCGAGGCGGTAAGGTCTCGGTTTAGATTGCAACCAGTTGTGAGAAATTTCCAGGTCGGGTTGAGCTTGTTCTGCCACCAGTGCCCCACCCTTCGCGGCGAGACGACATGTTCATAGAAGAAGAAAGCACCGCCCGGTCGGAGTACTCGTCGCGCTTCTCGGATAACGCTGTCGTGGTCGCTAACCATGCACAGGACCAGCGTCGTGATTACGCAGTCGAAGCTCTCGTCGGGAAATGGTAGCGTCTCGCCCGCCTCCTGGACGATTGTCACGTCGCGACCGAGTTTCGAGGCGGTGCGCATCAGCTTATTCACCATGTACTTGTCTGGCTCGATGAATGTCAGACTAGTGTCCGCCGGAAAATAGGGTATGTTGGCACCCGTGCCTCCGCCGATCTCAAGCACGTCGCCCCACGTTCGTCCGGCCGTCTCCTTGCGATACGGAATAACCCGGCCCTCAACGCCCGCGTTCAACAGGTCGTACCAGACGGCGAACAGCCATTTGCTAATGCTCATGTGGAGTAGTCAAACTGATTCATCAGTTTAGGAAACTGCTAGAAATGTGGCGTCAGGCTCTTGCTCAAACTCTAAGATGGTTGGCCCACTGTTTCTCAGGATCTCTTCTTGTTGTGTTGTCGAGCAGTTGCCGACCTGAGTCCAGTTTATCTTTGGGCCGCTTTCTAATAAGAAGCTGGGCTGGTGGGAATCTGCATCCTTAGAGACGATTGCAAGACCATTTTCTTCAGCGTAATTCCAGACGTCGTCATCGGTCGCGGATGACAGACCGACATCTCGAACATGTAGCGAGCCAGGGAATAGGTCGATCAGTAAGGTGACAAGGCGTGGTGAGAGGTTTTCGTCGTAAAGCAGTCTCATCCAGGTGGCATGGACGTGAATTTGCGTTCCCTATCTGCGGCTAACGCCAGACAGGCGCGAACATTCTCGTGGGTCAGATCAGGCAAATCTGCGATTATCTCTTCAGGTGTCATGCCGGATGACAGATAATTCAGCACGTCATATACCGTAATGCGAAGCCCTCGAATACAGGGCTTACCGCCGCGTTTGCCTGCCTCAATGGTTATGATTTTGCGATAGTCCATATAAATACATTATGTTTATGTCTTTAGCTCTGTCAAACTAGTTCGTAGCTTCAATCATACGAGTACCGAAGGTGATGCTACCCATAGAAAACCACATCGCCTATAATTGAATGTGTCTCAGCAGCGGAATAGGAGACTTAGGCATGGAAATAAAGGGAACCGTATCGATCGTCACCGGTGGCAACGGAGGACTCGGGCAGCGCATTTGTCACGCGCTGGCAGAGGCCGGCAGCAACGTTGCTGTGGTCTACGCTCAGAGCAAAGACCAGTCGGAAGAGGTGGCAACCAAACTGCGAGAGGCTGGCGTTGAGGCCGAAGCTGTGCAGTGTGATGTGACCAGCGCGGCGTCGATTGAGGCGATGGTGGCCCAGGTACTGGAACGATTTGGCCGCATCGATATCTTGATTAACGACGCGGCGTACAACAAGTGGATCTCTTTCAACGACCTGGACAGCCTTACCCTGGAAGAGTGGGACCGCATATTGACTACCAACCTCACAGGGCCAATGTTGACCTGCAAAGCCGTGGCCTCAGCTATGAAATCGCAAGGTTCGGGGAGAATAGTGAACATCTCCTCTGTGGCTGGTCTGGTACCAACGGGCTCTTCCATACCTTACGCTGTATCAAAAGCTGGCCTCAATCACCTGACTCACTGCATGGCAGTGGCCCTGGCTCCGGAGGTTCTGGTGAACTGCGTTGCGCCTGGCTACATCGACGGGACCAGAGCCACCTCCAATCTCGATCCTGAATACCAGGTGACATCCCGGGCGGCGGCTGTATTGAAGAGGGCTGCGGACAAGGATGACATCGCTCGGCAAGTGGTTGAGTTTTGTCGCACCGACAGCGTTACCGGTCAGGTGCTGGTCATCGATTCCGGAAAGATATTCCACTAAGCGCCGAACGATTTTCCCACGTATCTCCAGTTGCTGGATTGCATCTAAAAGATATACGAAGTTTGTATTTATTGTAATCAACGGAACTAGAGATATAGATGACTTCACAAGAAAATAACCACGACGTGCTGATTATAGGACAGGGTGCGTCGTCCTACGCTGCCGCCCTGTATGCTGCACGATACCAGATGCGCTCCGTAATATTCGGCGCTAATTTTGGGGGCGAAACAGCCACCGGTGCACTCATAGAGAACTATCCCGGCGCGCCAGCAATCGATGGCTATAAGCTAATGACGAACTTCCGGACTCAGACAGATGCCTACGACGT
>CAJWRP010000458.1 GCA_913046025.1 uncultured Chloroflexota bacterium | reverse complement strand
AGCTGCAACAGGTGCAGACCTGCTTCGGAAGTACCTCACCCAGCGAAAAGTCGACCAGGGTGCCTTCGAATTTCAGGAGCCTGAAGACGCAACGGGTAGCAGCCTCAGGGAGAGCGTGACGATCAAGCAAGGGATCGACACTGAGCTTGGGAAGAAGATAAGCAAGGCCGTTAGGGACGAGAAGCTGAAGGTTCAGGTCCGTATTCAGGGTAACGAACTCCGCGTTTCAGGAAAGAACCGCGACGACCTTCAGAACACCATCAATTTCATCAAAGAATTGAACCTGAGCCAGCCTCTGCAGTACATTAACTTCCGGAATTAAGACAGACGACCCGCTAGGACGAGGACTTCAGGTGAACGACTCAACTGACATCCGTATCGCTAACATGGAAGACAGCATCGCTCTTCCCCGCTCCAATGGCGAGTTAGTTTTCGAGGCTCCGTGGGAGGGTCGCGCCTTTGGCATGGCTGTAGCCCTCAATGAATATAAGCGGTACGAATGGAGCGAGTTCCAGGGCCGTTTGGCGGAGGAGATCGCCGAGGCCGAGCGCACAGGCGCCTCGTCCACCTACTACGAACGCTGGCTTGCCTCTCTGGAGCGTCTGCTACTGGAAAAGGGCATGGTCACACCGGAAGAGCTAGACAGCCGCACCGCCGAATACGCCTCCGGCCAGCGCAACGACGACTGGCACCAACATTAATTTCTTTTGTATTTTATATATGAAGCTAGGGGCTAGGGGAGAGCCGAGGGTCAGCTAGCTGCTGCCCCCGACTCAGTGCCTTGGCAAAATGATCAGACCGTGCTGTGTCTTATGCACCAAGGTGAAGAAAAGCCACTTTCCACGCCCTCAGCTTATTATTCGAAATCACGGCCGCCTAGAGTTAGGTTTGTAGTCATCTGCTGGTTGTTGCGGTAAAAGACGACATCTATGGTCTCCCCTGGACGATGGCTGATGAGGAACTTGGAAAGCTCGCCTGTGTTTCGGATAGGAGTGTCCCCCAGCTTTACGATAATGTCCTCCACCTGTAGCCCGACGTCGGCTGCTGCGGTGCCCGCAATAATTCGGCCTAGTAGAATGCCCTCTGTTACTGGCAGGTTGAAACGGCTGGCCAGGCCAGGCGTAACGTTCACCGGGGATATGCCTACGAATCCACGGTCCACGTAGCCCTTATTAATGAGCTGAGTCAGCACTTGCTTGGCGTCGTCTATGTTGATGGCGAAGCCGATGCCCCGTCCCGACTGGATTATGGCCGTGTTAATGCCGATCACCTCTGCGTGGCTGTTGGCTAGAGCGCCACCGCTGTTACCGGGATTGATCTCAGCATCTGTCTGGATCAGATCGACGATGGTGGTAGAAGAATCCATATCGATCGACCGGCCCAGGGCGCTGACGACACCCTTGCTTACCGTGGGGCCTCCAAGCAGACCTAATGCGTGACCAATGGCGATAACATCCTCGCCGACCTGAAGTTCAGCGGACACACCCAGCTTTGCAGGCCTGAGCGTTAATCCACTCGGCTCAACCTGAATTACAGCCAGGTCGGTCTGGAAGTCGCGTCCGACGATCTCCGCCACCCTGCTGTTGCCATCGGCAAATATGACCGTGATTCGCTGGGCGCCGTCCACTACGTGGTTATTGGTTAATACGTGTCCCTCAGTGTTCAACACGATGCCCGTGCCGACGCCTCTATTGGGTATAGGCTGGTTGAACATGTTCATGGAGAGCGCCTCGGTGACCACCTGTGCAATCGAGGGCGTCAGAATTTTCACAGCTTCTGGCGTCGTGAGTTCCTCGGCCAGAGGTACCAGCATAACGGCATCTGCGACAGGTGTGTTGTCAGAGGCGTCCACGAAGGCCGTAGGTGAAGGTTCTTTGACAGCGGTGGAAACTGAAGTGTCCGATGGAGTATTGACGGCATTCACCACTTGGGTCGGCTCTAACGGGTCCGGGTCCAAGGTAGCAGCGGCGCCCGTAGCCACAGGTGTGATGCCAGCAGGACTTTGGCCTAGCTTCCCTAAACTACACGCCGTAGCGACTAACGAGATCAACAGCGTTGCGGCTATTGCGATCTGAATGCGGCGATGTCTCTTGTCAAAATATTTAATCCTCACGAGGGTCCCCTCCTACGTTTGGAATTCTCTCTGTAGAAATTAGAGAGGTGAACTTAGATCGTCTCTCTAATATAGAATACGATTCAAGAAAACATGGGTTAGGGTTGGCTTTTTTCGGGCCTTTTCCAGGAAGCTTAATCGACCAGGAAGCGGCGTAGTTCTCGCAGAAGAAAATCGGGGTTGTCTGCAGGAATAGGATGACCGGAATCAGGAACCTCCAGGAACTGCATGGACGGCTGCATCTCCCGCATTCGCTCCACAATCTCCGGCGACAGGAAGTCGCTGTGTAGCCCTTTTAACTCCAGAATGGGACACTGAATCTTGGCCCATTGCTCCCACAGGTGCGGCA
>CAJWRP010000457.1 GCA_913046025.1 uncultured Chloroflexota bacterium | reverse complement strand
CTTAAGTTTCGGGCCAATGTCAGCGATTTTATCACGTTGGGGGCGTTACGCCGCAGCAGGTTGGAAAATACAGAAAGGCTCAACGGCAAGATGATCGCCAGTGACGCCGTAGGCGCGTGCGCGATATCCCCCGCATATAACATTGAAAGGGCATCCACCGAACTTGCCCTTTAGATCCGGCAAAGACTTGAACAGTACAGAATTGCGATAGATTTTCACTATAGGGTCTCGCCTGACATTGCCTGCGGATATCTGTCGGAAGCCGCTGGAGTAAATCTCGCCCAGATGAGATATGAACAGTATGCCTTGGCATCGTTGCCCGCCACCCCACCAGTACAATTTTTTCACCGTATCGGAAGTAAGCCACCATATATCCTTTCCAAGCTCTCGAAGCTTTTCCATTACCTGCACCCGCCTGTAGTGCATGGCACTTATTCGGTCGCATTACCGATGTACGTAGAAGAAGTTAACCTCCACGTCACGAAGAAAGCGTGAGGTTTAGTCAAGTGGTGTAAAGTTCTTGTGAAGATTTGCACATATTATCTTTGGTGGTGCATTGACGGAGACTATGACGTAACATTGCCATTGTCTGGATCGGGACCGAAAGCGCGACAACTGGAGCGTTGGACAGGTTGTCTACGTAATTTCTCTTGGAGGATCTGATGAACGCAGGCAGTAGTGACGTGGTCATCGTCGGCGGAGGTGTTGTTGGGATAGCCACAGCCTATTTTCTAGCAAAGGCTGGTGTGTCCAGCACTGTGATTGAACGAGACTCCGTTGGGAGTCACGCGTCCGGCTTTGCATATGGCGGTCTTAGTCCGTTGGCTGGGGCAGGAATTCCCGGACCAGTGTTTCCTATGGCCAAAGAAGGCATGCGAATTCATCGTGAGTTTTCACAACTGCTTCCGGAAGAGACCGGTGTCGCCACAGAATATCGCGTCCGCCCATCTCTGTCCCTGGCTTTTACGGAGGAAGAGGTACGTGAATCAAAGGAGTTTCTGGCCTGGCAACAGGAACAAGAAGGGTACAGTGTGAAATGGCTGGATGCCGCGAAGGCCAAGGAGATAGAGCCTCGCATCTCGGATGAGATTCTGGGTGCTGTGTATATGGTAGGGGGTGCAGAGGTAGAGCCATACAAGTTTATTCTGGCACTGACACAGGCTGCAGAGAAGCTCGGCGTCACGGTGCGGCACGGCAACGTTAAAGGGATAACGAAAGAAAGTGGCAGGGTCACGGGCCTCATTATGGAGAGCGGCGAACTAGCTTGCGACAATGTCGTACTGGCATTGGGTCCTTGGAGCGCGGACGTCTCATCATGGATCAGTCTGAAAGTACCCATCAGGCCTCTGAAAGGACAAATACTCCGCCTGCAAGCGCCGGGAGCGCCCTTTGACTGCTCCATAGGTTGGGCGGGCAACTACGCTAATACAAAAATGGATGGGCTGTTGTGGACGGGAACTACGGAAGAAGAGGCAGGCTTCGACGAGAACCCGACGACATCTGCCCGCGATCAAGTGATGGCATCTCTGCTCAAGATGATACCTTCCCTACTGGATGCAGAACTGGTACAACACACCGCGTGCTTGCGACCACTGTCCATTGACGGCATACCAATCATGGGCGCAGTGCCAAACCTGAACGGCGCATTCCTGTCTACTGGGGCAGGGCGGAAGGGAATCTTGCTAGGTCCGGCAATGGGCAAGGCCACGGCCGACCTTATCTTAAATAGGGAAACTGATTTCCCCATGGAGCCCTTCAGCCTTACAAGATTTAGCTAAGTTCGCAATTAGCGCAAGGGAATAACTGCGTTCACATTGTCGAGAGGGATAACATGAGCAACAGTTCTGTAACCATTCTGGGCGGAGGAAATACCGCCTTTGCCGTAGCCGCTAATCTCAGTCTTCAAGGACACGAGATAACCCTGTACGAGCTACCCGAGTTCGCCGAGTCCCTGGCCCCGATTCGCGATTCGCAGATCATTAATCTGGTGGATGTAGCGGAAGAGGGCGCGGCCGAAATTCACAAGGTTACGTCAGATGTGGAGGAGGCGCTGGCCGCATCAGACCTGCTGTTGCTTATTGTCCCCGCTTATGCCCACAAGCGATTCGCCGAGATTTGCGCGCCGCACCTGCGTCCAGAGCACACCGTTGTTATCGTCCCAGGCACTCTGGGATCACTGGAGTGGTCCAAGTTGCTCCGCGAGGCAGGAACTTCAGGGGTTACTTTGGCAGAGGTGGACACCGCACCGTACGTCTGCCGCAAAACGTCGCCAGACACGGCTACCATTTGGGGCATCGTTACCAATCTGGGGATGGGAGTGCTGCCAGCCACTGACGGCGAGCGTGTCCGTCAGCTTGTGGACGCCCTGTTTCCAGGCATATTTCTGTACCCCGACGTTATGGCCGCAGGCATGTCGGCCATCAACCCCGTAGTGCATCCCGCGGGCGTCCTCATGAACGCAGGCCGCATCGAGTATTCCC
>CAJWRP010000456.1 GCA_913046025.1 uncultured Chloroflexota bacterium | reverse complement strand
GAAGAGCTTGGCCATGCCAGCCTCCAGGTCCACTCGCTCGCCGGAGTCCTTCTTTCGCGCGGCCTCGTAGGTCAGCAGGCGCGCCGCCTCGATCTTTGTCGCCATGTCTGCCAACTTCAACTGAATCGCCTGATGTTCTGAGATTGGCTGGCCAAAGGTCTTCCGTTGCTGGGCGTACCTGATGGCTGCATCGAATGCTGCCTGAGCCACGCCGACTGCCCTGGCCGCCACGTTGATGCGCCCGCCTTCCAGGGCACTCATGACATGCTTGAAGCCCTGGCCCTCCACGTCTCCAATGAGATTCTCAGTGGGTACTCGTACGTTATCGAAGACCAGTTCGCAGGTGTCGATCCCCCTGTAGCCTAACTTGTTCAGCTTCTGTGCAACGGTGAAACCCTCCGCAGGCTTCTCTACAATGAAGCAGCTCATGCCTCGGTGAGGAGGGTCGGCATCAGGGTCAGTCTTCGCCAGAAGTGCAAAAGCATTTCCGTACATACCGTTGGAAATGAACATCTTGCTGCCGTTGATTACATACTCCTCGCCGTCTTTAGTGGCGCGGGTCTGAATGGCCTGAATATCGCTACCGCCGCTCTCTTCTGTCAGGGCAAGGCCTGCTCGAATTTCGCCAGTGGCCATGCGAGGGAGCATACGCTGTTTCTGCTCCTCTGTACCGTACGTGGCCAGTATGTAGGCGAGAATATGGTGAGTACCGAGCACACCGCTGACGCTCATCCAACCCTTGCTTAGCTCCTCAAAAATCATGGCAAAGGTGGTGTAGTCCAGTCCCATACCACCATATTCTTCTGGCAGAGTGATGCCGAAAAGGCCCATCTCGGCCATCTTGTCGACCAGTTCTGCAGGATAAATGTCCTCGTCGTCGTACTGGTTGGCGATGGGCTCGACGTCCCGTTTGACGAACTCCCTCACCATAGTGATTATCTGATTTCTGGTTTCAGTAGATGTAATGTTTACCATGTTTTGATTCTCTTGTTTCTAGTTTAGTTTGGGATCTATACCAAGCTTTATTTTCGACTAAGGAGAAGCTGGTTTGCCGCCTACCTGTCCAGGTCCCCGTACTGCTTCGCGCCCACGTTCTTGGAAGAAATTCCCAGCACTTTGACAAACCCCTCAGCGTCGGCGTGGTCGTAAGACCCCATAGCCTCCATGGATGAGTCGTCGGTATACAGTGAGTGGGGCATGGCCTCTACTGTGTCAACCGCTGTCTCGAAGAAAAGGTTGCCCTTGAGCAGGCGCACGGCGATAGTGCCGGTGGCCAGCTTTATAATGGGCGCTAGCGCTGCCAGCGCCGATGTAGTTGCCAGGTCCAGCCAGTATCCCTGGTAAATCTGCGTGCTGATGACATTGCCAAGGTGGTCGTAGAGCTCCCGTGCCCTGCGGTCCAACACGAACTGCATGAGGAACTCGAATGAGCGGCCAAGCAACTCCATGCCAGGCGACTCGTATATACCCCTGGATTTTACACCAACGAAACGATTCTCTATGACATGCGTGCCTATGCCAACGCCGTGTTTTCCTGCAACCGCGTTTGCCGTCTTGAACATGTCTACCAGGGACAGGCGCTCATCGTTCAGCGAGACTGGAACGCCCTGCTCCCAACGAATGGTAGCTATCTCATATTGGTCTGGAGCGTCCCAGGGCCACACGCCCATGCCGGGCTCCACGAAGCTTGGCGATATGGTCACGTCCTCCAGGTCACCAGCCTCGTGGGTGAGCCCAAGGAAGTTGGCGTCGGTGGAGTAGCGCGACTCACGGGACGGACGTATGGGCAGATTGTTGGCCTCGCAGTACTCGATCATCTGCAGGCGTCCTGGGAAGTCCTCTATGAAATAGTGGTCCCGCCATGGAGCGTACATTTCTATTGAAGGGTCCAGCGTGTTGGTAGCCAGTTGAAATCTGACCTGGTCGTTACCACGGCCCGTCGCGCCGTGGAACAGCGTTCCGACGTTCCTCTTCTTCAGCTCAGGCAGGATGGCAGCGATAGTTATTGGTCTGGCTATGCCCGTGGTGTTCCAGTAGCCGCCCTCGTAGCGGGCCTGGGCCTGGATCACCTTCAGGCCTGCATCCGCCAACGGCTCCTGGCCGTCGATGATAGTTGCGCTCTCGGCCCCGCAGCCTAGCATTCGCTCCTTGACAGCGTCCAGGCTCTCCTCATCAGGCTGCCCAAGATCCACGGTGTAGCAGTGCACGCCGAAGCCTTTTCCCTTGAGCCAGTGCGCCACTGTGCAACTGTCTAGGCCGCCGGAGACAGCGCCCCCAACCACGTCGATGTTCTTTTCTTTAAGCTCTCGCCAGTTCATCAATCGCTCCGCTGAAGTTCGACAATTTCCAGACTAGCAACGTTGCCAAGGGGTCCGGTAATTGGTGCTTTAATGATTCTATCTGAATGGCCATGCCTACGCAAAAAAACAGCGGCCGCATGATAGTCTCTGCGGCCGCTGATTCAGGCTTGAGTGTCTTACTAAAGAGCTTCTCTAACT
>CAJWRP010000455.1 GCA_913046025.1 uncultured Chloroflexota bacterium | reverse complement strand
GCATCTTTTGGGCCTTCGTCTATGTAATGAAGTCGAATGCCGTCTACTTTAACGTAGCTTTCTTTGAACGGGAACTCGAATCGCTCGGTTATTTTATTTACATCCTTCGGCAGGCACCCTATTAAATAATTCGCTAGATCAACTATGTTGACTGAATTATCTGTTAACCTATAGCACGCTGTGCAAATGCCTTAAAAACCAGAATGTGGCGTCGAAAACCAGAGAAATGGTTGAGGTAATAATTGTCAAAACTATAGAGATGAGATTTTAAGTTGTCAGTTGCACTATGTGATTGCGGCTGAAGAACGGCTGTCAGACAGGCATCTTTCCTTGGCTCAAGCATGATCAAGATTTGCTATCCCCGTCATACGGCGATATCCTTTTGCCGAATGGTGGCCTGACATATTACTCGTTGTATTTTCACTGGGAGGCGTAGCATGGTAACCCCTAATCCGATAGTTCGGCGGTGGAGGTCTGAAGCAACAGCCGATCCAGAGGACTTCTGGGCCCAGGCCGCTGATCAACTCCCCTGGTTTCGTAAATGGGACCAGATTTTCCAGTGGGACTTTCCCACCTTCAAATGGTTCCTTGGAGCGCAGACAAACATGGCCTACAACTGCGTCGATCGGCACGTGGAAGCCGGTAGGGGAGGCCACTCTGCAATAGCGTACGTCACCGAGCGCGGGGAGCGAACAGTGCTCACCTACGCGCAGCTCTTGTTCGGCGTAAAGCAGGCGGCCGCGGCGCTACGAGGCATGGGCATTCAGAAGGGCGACCGAATCACGATCTATATGCCGGTATGCCCTGAAGCAGTCATTCTCATGCTGGCGGCATTGAGAGTGGGCGCCATACACTCGGTAGTGTTTGCTGGATTTGGCGCAGGTGCTCTGGGCGACCGCATCAAGGCCAGCGGCTCCAAGCTGGTTTTCATCACCGATATCACCTATCGCAAGGGCACTGACATCCCCCTAAAGGGTATCGTGGACTCCTGCCTGAATGTTGGTGGTGAGTCGGTTGAGCACGTTGTAGTTCTTGATCGAGGCAGTGGTGCCCCGATGACACCTGAGCGCGACATAACCTGGGACGAGTTTTTGACTCGAGGGCAGGGCCAAGATGACGGGTATGAAGTTATGGAGTCCAACGACCCTGCCTTTATCCTGGCTACTTCCGGTACAACGGCCAAACCCAAGCTTGTAGTGCACAACCACGGCGGGTACCAGGTCGGCGTGCACAGCATGGGACGCTGGACTTTTGACCTGAAGCCTGACGACGTATGGTGGGCGACCTCAGATATTGGCTGGATAGTCGGGCATAGCTACATCGTGTACGCGCCGCTGCTGGCCGGGTGCACCACCATCGCTTTTGAGGGCGCGCTTGACTATCCAGAGCCCGATCTCATCTGGCAGATTGCCGAGGAGTTCGCGGTCACGGGAATATTTACGTCTCCAACGGCCGTTCGTTTGCTAATGCGGTACGGAGATCCCGCTCGACCGAAAAAGCCGATGCCCTCTTTGACCAAGATATTCTGCGCAGGCGAAGTGCTTAATCCACCGGCCTGGGAGTGGCTTCAGAAGGATGTTTTGGACGACCGCATCCCTGTGATCGACCACTACTGGCAGACCGAGACCGGTGGTCCGCTAGTGGGTAATCCTTATGGCCTATCCATGCTCCCAATTAAGCCCGGCTCCTCTGGCGTGCCCATGCCTGGCATAGAGGTGGCGGTAATGACGCCGGAGGGTAAGCCCTGCGAGACAGGGGAGAAAGGCATACTGGTCATCAAGAGGCCGTTCCCCAGCCTGACACCAGCCCTATGGGGAGAGCCGGAACGGTACGAGTCCGATTACTGGGGCAAAATTCCTGGACAGCAGGTTTATTTCACAGGAGACTCAGCCCACATCGATGAGGACGGGTACGTATGGTTCGCAGGGCGTGCCGACGAGGTCATCAAGATCGCAGCCCATCGTCTGGGCACCATTGAGGTGGAGTCGGCTTTGCTGACACATAAGGCCGTGGCAGAGGCGGGCGTAACGGGTCGCCCCGACGATCTGCGAGGGGAGGTAATCTCAGCCTTCGTTGTCTTGAGGAATGACTACAGCGCATCAGATGAACTTAAGGATGAACTGCTTCAGGCGGTGCGACGCGAACTAGGCCCCATTGCAGTTATAGGTGAGCTGAACTTCGTCGATATGCTGCCAAAGACTCGTAGCGGCAAGATCATGCGCAGGGTGTTCAAGGCCGTTGTCCTGGACCAAGATCCTGGCGACATCACAACCATTGAAGATGAGGGCTCGGTGGAAGAGGCCCGTCAGGCGTGGCAGGACATGAAAGCAAGCCTGGGTGCTAATTAGTTCAGTTGGATTGAGCCTGTCAAAACCGCAGTCAATGAAGCCTATGAACTAATTAGTTTGCTTATGTTCCGTTAGAAATACGGGCATCGTCATAATGTTGGCCCAATATCAAAAAGTGAGATGCTGGTTTATTGAGAAAATTTGAGTTTGGGTTAGTGTTGAGGGGGCAGTACCCGACTGGTGACGATATCGGCGT
>CAJWRP010000454.1 GCA_913046025.1 uncultured Chloroflexota bacterium | reverse complement strand
GAGTTGAAGGCTGAGCGGTCACGCCTGCGATCCGAGTTTGACGGCGAACGAATCGAGCTACTGAACGGCGAGTCCGTAAGCGCAGACATGGTGGTGACGGAGGACGACATCGGTAGGCTAATCGCCACATGGACGGGCATACCTGTGTCGCGCCTACTGGAGAGCGAGGCAGACAAGCTACTGCATATGGAGGAGCGTCTCCACGACCGCGTCATCGGGCAGCAGGAGGCCATCACGGCAATAAGCGATGCCGTGCGCCGGTCCAGGGCAGGCCTGCAGGATCCCAAGCGGCCTATAGGGTCGTTTATATTCCTGGGCCCGACGGGCGTGGGCAAAACGGAGTTGGCCAAGGCGCTGGCAGAGTACCTGTTCGACGACGAGCAGAACATGGTACGAATCGATATGTCTGAATATATGGAGAGGCATACGGTCTCTCGTCTTATCGGCGCGCCCCCAGGATACGTCGGGTATGACGAAGGCGGGCAGCTAACCGAGGCGGTTCGCAGAAGGCCTTTCCGCGTCATTTTGCTTGATGAGATCGAGAAGGCCCACCCAGACGTGTTCAACGTGCTGCTTCAGATAATGGAGGACGGACGGCTGACAGACGGACAGGGCAGGACAGTAGATTTCAGCAACACGCTGGTTATCATGACCAGCAATCTGGGAACCTCAGATGCCAGCCGAAAACCCGTGGGCTTCGTGACTGAAAAGCTACAGGACGATTCGGCACGGCTGCGCTCGTCGGTGGAAGAAGCCTTGCGCCAGGCGTTCAGGCCAGAGTTCTTGAACCGGCTGGACGAGACAATCGTCTTCGACCCGCTAACCAGCGAGCAGATCCACAGCATAGTGGACCTGATGATCAAGGAAGTCGAAGAGCGACTAAAAGAGCACGGCGGAACCATAGAACTAACTCCTGCGGCCAAGAGCTGGCTGGCGGACAAGGGCTTCGACCCGATATATGGAGCGCGCCCACTACGCAGGGCAATACAGCGCTTCGTGGAGAATCCGCTCTCGAAGCAGATAATCGCTGGCGATTTCAAGTCCGGCGACATGCTCAGCGTTGGTGAAGAGGACGGAGAACTAATCTTCACTAAAAGCGACGCGATTCTGCCGCTGGTGGCCGAAGCCTAAGAGAGTTCCTAAACCAAATTACTTAGAGACTCTGCTTCTAGACAAGAGGCAGGGTCTCTTTTTGCATATACACTCCAAAGATTGGCGCAAACAATACTCTTTGTCGGCCAACAAGACAGGCGATGTGCCGATACAACGCATCATTAACTCTTGCCCAAACAGGTCGGTCTGTTTATAATTATGGCGTTATAGATGAGCCGGAATATCTCATACAATCTGAATAAAGAAGGTTCGCCGAGTATGGATCAGAAACAGGACAAGCAGCTCTCTCGAAGGTCATTTCTCAAGGGAGTCCCCCTGGGGATAGCCGGTGCCTTCGTGCTCGGTTCCATTTCGCGAGGTCTATTCTCCCGTTCGCAAGAGTCTGACCAATACGCAACATTCCCTGAAGGATCCATATTTACCCCTGCCAAAGCCAAGAACCGCACCGGCGCCTAATTTCGGCAGACCTGTGTTCGTAGCTGGATTTCTCCTAATCCATCCGGCTCATGTGATTAGTCTCAATCAGTTATTTTGCCCCAACCGTAGTGTATTTTGTTACACCTCCTGAGTCCTTGCACGCCTCCTCTGCGGCGAACAACTGCGTAGAAACTCATACGCCCCCTCTCGCTAACCGCGCAAAGGCAGGCTGGCAGCCCTGGGAAAAGCCATCGCCATCGTGCGTCTCAACAACGTCATGGATTCTAATAACAGGCTCATAAGCGGCTAGGCAGAATCTCTACGAAATCATCAGATCATTAGACCATTTTCGGACATGCCCATGGCTCCAGTTCCCCTGTGGTTCGTCACTAAGGCACTGGCGGCCATCATGGAGCAGCCTGCTGGCCGGACTTGGCAGATTTCTGGCGAAAAAGATGTATCATACGCTGACGCTGCAGGTATAGGAGCACGGGCGCTCCGGGCTGCCACAGAACTGGTGACGCCAATCAGGGCTTCAGACGCTGCTTTTGCAGAGAAAGTTCGACCAAACACCTCCTGGACTGCTCACGACTGAAATACGACCTGGGCCTTGTGTCGCCGGATGTCTCACATACCATCGAGCAGGCCTTTACGAACCCGTCTGCCCTGGGCAAGATAAATATTAATTGAGGTAACCCTATGAATTATGACGTCATTGTTGTGGGCGGCGGTTCCGCTGGCGCCGCTATAGCGGCTAGGCTCTCCGAGGACTCGGACCGCGCGGTGCTGTTACTGGAGGCAGGCGCTGACTACCCTGACTTCGACAACATGCCTGACGACATTAAGCTGGGCCTGGGCACCGGCGCCGATTTCTTCAATATTGACGACCGCCACAACTGGCTGTTTACCGGCCACGCCACTGACGATGCGCCTCCGATGAACGTGCCCCGTGGCAAGGTAATGGGTGGAACCAGCTCAATTAATGGCCAAGTGTTCTTGCGGGCCATTCCCGACGACTTCGACTAC
>CAJWRP010000453.1 GCA_913046025.1 uncultured Chloroflexota bacterium | reverse complement strand
ATTTTCTTCCCGGGATTGTCCCTCTGGACTCTGAGCATAATCTCGTCGGTCAGACTGGACTTGCCTGCCCCCCCAGTACCTGTCAGACCGATAACCGGACAGGCCTCGTCCTCACCACGAGAGCGCACTCGTTCTAGCGCCGTGGAGAAAGCCCCCTCGTCACCGTTCTCGGCCAGGGTGAGCAACCTCGATACGGCTCCGTGGTCATCTGCTGTCACGGGACTGGAGAGCGAATCAAACCGAGACTCGTCAAGCAAGTCGATTTGCAGGGCAGACTTCATGGCATCCTGCACCATGCCGACTAGTCCCATCTCACGGCCGTCGTCGGGCGAGTAAATGCGTGCTATTCCACCCTCGTCTAGATGCTTTATTTCGTGAGGCAGGATGGTCCCGCCCCCGCCTCCGAATAGGAAGACATGTCCGAAGCCGGCTTCGTCTAGGATTTCCTTGGTGTGGGTGAACATCTCGACGGCTCCGCCCTGGTAGGAGGTGATTGCAATGGCGTGAGCGTCTTCTTGGATGGCAGCACGGGCCACCTCATCGGCACCCCGATCGTGTCCCAAATGGATGACCTCGCAGCCCTGGCTCTGCAGTATTCTACGGAATATCCCTATTGCGACGTCATGGCCATCAAAAATGGCCGCAGCAGTTACCACGCGCAGAGGCATACGTCCTCCCGAGGCACGGGCGAAGTCCCCCGAAACACCGTCCTCTGTGCCACTGGCCATGGTGATTCGGACCATACATGCCCACAAGAATGCGCCGGATGATGTATCATGTCCTCGCGCGGGCGCGAAACGTGATACGCCAGTAATGGGGACCTGTCGGGACTTCTCATTCCTCAAGAGGTACAATCTCACTATGCAGCTTCTGCCAACACTCCTCGCACAGGTGGTAGCGCACCTCATCGCCTAGCTGAGTGTGATAAATCTGGCCGCATTTGATTCCGGACTCGGGCAGGTAACGCTCGACCAACCCTTCACCAATCACTCTCAGTGACTCGACGGCAGGAATCACGTCCCCACAGCCCCCGGGTACCGGACTCAGCCTGAGCCTAGTCATCCAGAGCACTTCCGAAGCAATCGCCCGAGCTTCATCCGGTTCCACGCCCTTTGCATATTAGGCGTTTTCTTCGTTCGAACAAATAGTTCGATGCAGGAATTAACATCTTTTAGAATCTAGAAACCAGCGACTACGCCCGCTATATAAGTAAAAGTCCAGTCATCAAAACTCCGCCCCTTAAATACCCAATAAACGGAGTCCACGATTGTTGAGGAATCCTCCCCTCAACACCTATCCATTCTTCCTGAGGGGACACGCCCTCATATTGTGGCCAGACTTGCGGCAGAAACTACACTTCTGCACCTGATGAGTATCCCAAGCACCGTAGAGGCGATGATTCTCGCGCTTAATCCTCTCTAGTTGCGCCTCGGATAGAGGCTTGGCAGGCTCAGGCTTCTGAGGCATCGCACTCTCTGGAAGGCTGCCTGAATCAACTCCCTTCTTGATGGTGTCAAACAGTTCAATCAGCGCATCCTCCAACTTCGGCTCACGATGCCACCAGGGGAGTTCCGCCGCCTCATCTCCACCCTTGCTTTCAGGCACGTGCGGGCAGTTTCGTCCGCCTTAATAAGCCAGAGCAGGTATTGAGAAACCCTTCCTTTAAGTACCCCAGATTTCGGATTAGGGTAAGTGATAAGATGAATGTAAATGAACAACAAAATGACGAAATACTAAACGATGAGGAGGTGAATGAATGAAATTGGAAGACATAGTCTACTGGGGAGTAGGCATCGCAGTGATGGCAATAATGTGGCCAATCGGTCTGGGTGATGACTAGTGGCCAGTGACAGCGATGCCACGGAATGGGAGAAAACACGCAGAGGCCTGCTCGCCCCCCTGCAACTGGCGGTCGTTGACGATTCCGAGGAACGCGGCCTGGATCTTCTCACCGACACAGTCGTCAACTCGAATGCCTGTGCCCTTCTAGAAGCGGACATCCCGTTTGCAGACATCACTCGCATTACGCGCTCGTACACCAAGCCCAAGATGGAGGTATTGAACAGCCACTCGGTTGTGGTTTGCAAAATCGACGACGAGGTCGAGGCCCTGCACCTACCGTGGCCCCCACGGCGGCTGCCCGACGCGCTGGTAGGTACATCCAGCCCATCCTGTCAGACCGGTGGTGTGACGATCCGGTTGAAGCCAAGCGGGTCCCCACCACGAAGCTGAACCAGACCATGAACGTCGCTGTCGTAGCGAAGCACCCGTACCATGGGCGGCAGGACCCGGACAGCCAGGCCGAAGCGGCGTCGATTCGACGTATTCGGCTTGGACCAGTGTAGCAGTCTCTCATTGAACAACACGAACTGACCTGTCTTCAGTTCTATGGGAACCGCCTGGCTCGGATCGAAGTGGGCAGGATCGGCCTGTTCCTGAAACACTTGATCTTCCGTTGCCGAAATGTGTGGCACCAGCTGTCGATGGGACCCAGGGATAACGTGCATGGCGCTGTTGTCGACGTCGACGTCGTCCACGGCAACCCACGCGGAACAGACCACCA
>CAJWRP010000452.1 GCA_913046025.1 uncultured Chloroflexota bacterium | reverse complement strand
TTAAACGAAGAGCAGAAAGCAAAACTGGGGGTAACCTGAGTCCCTTCATCAGATAGAACAGATAAAGGCGGTCAACAACTAGACCGCTCACTATGACAAGAGTCCGGGTTTCCTGAGGAGGAAAATTTTGAGTAACACATTTATGGAATCGCCATCGTATCTTTATACGTCGGAATCAGTGACCGAAGGCCACCCAGACAAGCTATGTGACCAGATCTCCGACGCAGTCCTCGACGCCATCTTAACTGAAGACCCTGACGCTCGAGTCGCGTGCGAGACATGCACCACCACGGGCCTAGTAATAGTTATGGGCGAGATCACCACCACGTCTTACATCGACATCCAGTCGATTGTCAGAAACACGATCAAGGACGCCGGTTACACCGACTCATCGTTCGGTTTCGACTACCAGTCCTGCGGAATCGTGGTATCCGTGCACGAGCAGTCACCAGACATCTCCCACGGCGTAACGCGTTCCTTGGAAGTCCGCACTGAGACCTCCACCGATAACGACATCGAAGCAACCGGAGCCGGCGACCAGGGCATGATGGTCGGCTTTGCCTGCGACGAGACTCCTGAGCTTATGCCTCTGCCCATCGCGCTGTCCCACCGCATCTGCCAGAAGATGGCTGAGAAGCGCAAGGACGGCACCTTCCCTTGGATGCGCCCAGACGGCAAGTCCCAGGTTACGGTTGAGTATGAGTATGGCAAGCCCAAAAGAGTCCATACTGTAATCATGAGCACCCAGCACAGTCCAGAAGTGAGCCAGGATGTAATTGAGCACGACCTCATTGAAGGCGTCGCCAAAGAGGTCATCCCCGCAGAACTTCGTGACAATGACACCAGATACGTCTCCAATCCTTCCGGCCGTTTCGTGACCGGCGGGCCTGTGGGCGACACCGGACTAACCGGACGCAAGATTCTGGTTGACACTTACGGCGGAATCGCCCGACACGGCGGTGGCGCCTTCTCTGGAAAAGACCCAACAAAGGTAGACCGTTCAGCCGCCTACGCTGCGCGATATGTAGCCAAGAACATCGTTGCAGCAGGTATTGCTGATCGATGCGAGTTGATCGTGTCCTACGCTATTGGCATTTCAAAGCCAATTTCGATTTCCATCGAGACTTTCGGCACCGGCAAGATCGACGACAGGAAAATCGAGGCGCTGGTGGACAAACACTTCGACCTGAGGCCAGGCGCTATTATTCGAGACCTCAACCTGCGAAACCCAATCTACAAGCAGACTGCGGCCTATGGTCACTTCGGGCGCACGGACATCAGCCTGCCTTGGGAGAAGACGGACAAGGCCGCGGCCCTCAAGATTGAGGCGTTCGGTGATGCTGCAGGTTCTTAAGACTAACTAGTAAAACTAGGAGCGGTATATGCCCATCAAGTTCGGTACGGACGGGTGGCGCGCTGTCATCGCGGAGGACTACACGTTCGATAACGTACGCCTGTGCGCTCAGGGCACAGCCGCCTTCTTGAAGGCCCATCAGTTGGACTCCAAGGGCATAGTCATTGGCTACGATACTCGGTTTGCCTCCGAGGACTTCGCTGCTGCCGTGGCGGAGGTAACCGCAGCCAATGGCATACCGACCTACCTGTGCGACAGGTCCGCTCCTACCCCCGTAGCCGCCTACAATATCGTGGCGCGGGATGCCGGTGGAGGCGTGGTCATTACGGCCAGCCACAACCCGGCCCAGTGGAACGGATTCAAGTACAAACCCGACTACGGCGGCAGTGCCTCACCTGAAATTGTCGCCGAGTTGGAAGAGTACATCAAAGATGCCGAGAACACCGGCAACATTCTGCGAATGTCGCTGGACAAAGCAGAGACCCAGGGCCTTCTAGAGTATATCGACCCGGAACCGACTTACCTTGGCCACATAGCTGACCTTGTGGATCTGGAGGCCATTCGCAACGCAGGTCTAGATATCGTCGTCGATGTCATGCACGGCGTAGCCACAGGCTACTTCTCCAAGCTTTTAGGCGGTGGTTCGACCAAAATCACCGAACTGCGCTCCGAGCGCAATCCCTCTTTCCCCGGCATGGCACAGCCCGAGCCCCTTGCCCACAATTTGCAGGGACTTATAGAAGAAGTGCAAGACCAGACGGCAGACGTCGGTCTGGCCACCGACGGAGACGCTGACAGGCTCGGAGTTGTCGATGACAACGGCAGGTTCGTGACTACCTTGGAGACTTTTGCCCTACTCTGCTACCACCAGCTGGAAGTACTGAAGAATACGGGCCCTCTGGTCCGCTCCATCACCATGACCAGCATGATCGACAAACTGGGGAAGCTTTACGAGGTTCCCGTATTTGATACGCCGGTGGGCTTCAAATACCTTGGCCCCATCATGATGGTGGAGGACGCCCTGATCGCCGGAGAAGAGAGCGGTGGTTATGCATTCCGCGGAAACATTCCCGAGCGAGACGGCATTCTAAGCGGCCTTATGCTGCTCGACCTCATCGTAAAGACAGAAAAAGGCGTTAGTGATCTTCTTGAGGAGTTGACTGACAAGGTCGGTCCCCATGTATATGACAGGTTGGACCTGAAGTTCGAGGAGAGC
>CAJWRP010000451.1 GCA_913046025.1 uncultured Chloroflexota bacterium | reverse complement strand
ACCATAGGTCTGTCAGGGAGACCAAGCCTCCCTTCCGACACCGGCATGCTTTTTATCTTCGACAGCGGCCTGGCGTCCAACTTCTGGATGAATGAGATGCAGTTCCCTCTGGACTTCGTATGGATTGGTGCAGACTGTACAGTGGTGGACATTACAGAAGACGTTCCCAACCCAAAGTCCCCAAGCTCACCGTTGCCGCTTTACGCATCACGTCAGCCGGCCGCCTTCAACTTCGAGATCAACGGCGGACAAGCAAAGGAGTTGGGACTGGCAACGGGCGACGATGTGCGCTTCAATAACATCGACGTACAAGGCGCACACTGTTGAGCAACGTATGACATCAAACGCCGGCAATCTAAAAATTATATTCATGGGTACTCCACAATTGGCTGTGCCGGTGCTGAAGGCACTGTTGAAGGCTGGGCATAATCTGGTGGGAGTTTATAGCCAGCCAGACCGCCAGTCGGGTCGAGGCAAGCGCGTGCAACATACACCAGTCAAAAAGACCGCATTGGAGTTAGGATTGCCTGTATTCCAGCCAGCATCCCTACGCCGCGACGAAGCGGCCCGCGACGAGCTAGCCGAACTGCAGCCTGACCTCATCGTGGTTGCTGCATACGGCCTGTTCCTCCCAGCGGAGACATTTAGCCTGCCGCGACTCAAGACTCTCAATGTGCATCCATCGCTCTTGCCGAGATACCGCGGGCCGTCCCCTGTCTCCACAGCCATCCTCAATGGCGACACCGAAACCGGCGTGACCCTGATTCAGCTTGATGAAGGAATGGATTCAGGGCCTATCGTAGCGCAGCTAACGACCGAGGTAAGCCAGAGCGAGGCCTGCGACGTGCTCACCGACCGCCTATTTAAAATAGGCTCCCAACTACTGGTTGACACCATACCCGCATGGGCAGTGGGCGACGTCAGCTCCGAATCGCAAGACGAGTCCCTGGTTACTGTTACTTCAAGGCTTACGCGGGAGGACGGACTTGTAGACTGGTCTGGCTCCGCTGAATTCATTGCACGAAAGATTCGCGCATACCATCCGTGGCCCGGTACCCACACAACCTGGCAAGGCAAGACGGTCAAAATCATCTCTGGCAAAAGCTTATCTTCATTATCTCTGGACGCTCCAGGCACGGTCCTTGCCCTGGACGACGGCGCTGGAGTCACCACCGGCAACGGCTTGTTTGTGCCAGACACCCTTCAGATGGAAGGCAGGCGTCCTGCCACGGCCTCGGAATTCGTTCAGGGCTATCAGGACTTCGTGGGTTCGCGTCTGGGCCTGTAGTGCTATAATCCCAGCATCATTCAAACACTTGGCAATTTGCGTTTCACAACCTTGCGTACAATGGGTTCTTGCCCTAACTTTGGGTGCCATTAATAGCATGTGAAGTGCTCTTAATTAGAAGAGTTGGAGGGCGCATGGATAAGGCACTGGCAGGCGTAAAGATTCTTGATATGAGCAGGGTCCAGGCTGGACCATCTTGCGCACAGCTACTGGCCTTTCTTGGCGCTGACGTCATTAAAGTCGAGGACACCGACGGTGGGGACCGCACTCGCTGGGACATGGCCCACCAGAAGGGCGTCGACAGCGTCTACTTCACTATCTTCAACAACAACAAGCGGGCCATTACGCTCAACCTGAAGACTGACAAGGGCCAGGAACTTTTCAAGAGGCTCGTGCCCTGGGCAGATGTCGTTCTAGAGAACTACTCCAAAGGTGTCATGGAGCGGCTTGGTCTTGGATTCCCAGTCTTGAAAGAGCTCAACCCCAAGGTAATTCACGCCAGCATCAAGGGTTTCGGAGAATACGGGCCATACAGCGAATACAAGAGTTTCGAAACGGCGGCACAGGCTACCAGCGGCCTCATGGCATCCAATGGCTACCCTGACGGCCCTCCGCTATCCGTGTCCATCGGCGGCGGCGATTCCGGCACGGGGCTGCATATGGCTATCGGCATTTTGGCGGCGCTACGCCAGCGCGACCAAACCGGTCACGGCCAGCATGTCGAGGTGGCGATGCAGGACGGGCTGGTGAACCTCATGCGCATTCGCCTGATTCGCAGTCTCAACTCCGACAAGCCCAACGTGCGGCCCGGCCACCTGGGCTGGAGCGGTATTCCCAACGTGTTCAAGTCAGCCCCTGGTGGCTCCGACGACTACGTCATGGTGCATATTCGAGGACAGGCCTGGGAGACAGCTCTGGCATTGATCGGTCGCGAGGACCTGATTGGTGATGAGCGCTACGAAACCGACGAGGCCCGAGCGGAGCACGCTGATGAGGTCACGAAAATCATGACGGACTGGACCTCGCAGCGCACGAAATACGAGGCATTTCATGCACTGGCTCCAGCTGGAATCTGGTGCGGACCCGTGATTGCCCCTGAAGAGGTCCTGACCAACGATCAGCTTATCGCGAGAGAGATGATAGTCGAGGTACATGACGAGGCAAGAGGCGATTACAAGATGATCGGCTGTCCAATCAAGCTAGACGACTCGCCTCCGGAAGTAACACCAGCCCCTCGCTATAGCGAGCACACCGACGCCATTCTTTCCGAGATGCTAAACGTGTCCGACGCCGAGATTTC
>CAJWRP010000450.1 GCA_913046025.1 uncultured Chloroflexota bacterium | reverse complement strand
GGCCACCTCGACTTCTACAAAGATAACATGTACGCCGCTATGGAAATGGACGGTCAGGACTACTACCTGAAGCCCATGAACTGTCCTTTTCATATCATGTACTACACAACGGCCATGCGTAGCTATCGCGATCTGCCAATGCGCATAGGCGAGTTGGGCTCTGTGTATCGCTACGAGCGCGGCGGAGTCTTACACGGGCTGCTGCGTGTGCGTGGCATGACCCAGGACGATGCTCACATCTTCTGCAGGCCGGACCAGCTTGTTGATGAAGTGAACGGTGTGCTGGACCTGGACTTCAAGTTGCTGGAAGCCTTCGGGTTTCAGGACCTGGAAGTCATGCTCTCGACCAAGCCCGAAAAGGCCATAGGTGATCCAGAACGATGGGAATTGGCAACGGAGTCTCTAAAGCAGACTCTGGAGAGTAGAGGTATTCCTTACGAGATCGACGAGGGCGGCGGAGCCTTCTATGGCCCCAAAATCGACGTACATATCAGGGATGCTATTGGCAGGCTTTGGCAATGCACGACGGTCCAGTTCGACTTCAACCTGCCTGAGCGATTTGGTATCACCTATATTGGTGAGGATGGTAAGGAGCACCAGCCGTACATGGTTCACAGGGCTTTGTTAGGTTCCCTAGAGCGGTTTATAGGCGTGTTGATCGAGCACTTCGGCGGAGCCTTCCCGACCTGGTTGGCCCCTGTTCAAGCGATGGTAATTCCCATTGCAGACCGCCACATCGAGTATGCTGAGTCCGTAAAAACCAAGCTCACTGAGGCTGGTCTGAGGGTGGAAGTAGACGCTCGCAATGAGCGCATGGGTGCCAAGATCCGCGAGGCGCAGGTGCAAAAGATACCATACATGCTGGTAGTAGGCGACCGCGAGGCAGAGGCCAATGCAGTGGCTGTTCGTCTACGCTCCGGTGATGATCTTGGAGCGATGCCCCTGGACGATATTCAGGCTCGTATGCTGGAAGAGGTTACGACCAGGGCACTATAATAAGGTTGTAGTAAGTGAAGATGGCAGTGTGTCTTTTCTGGTGCTAATTCGTTTGGGTACTGGCCCTGCAACTTCGTATAATCCCGTAGCCCTTGCTAGGACCTTCCGGGAATATCACTATTGCCTACCGGTGGCCCTTGTGCTATATTCGGAGCAGCCGGATTAAAATCTGGCCAATACCTATTGGATGAAGAGGTGCAGTATCCCGCCGAGAGATTACCGAGTTAACGAACGTATCAGGGTGCCCGAAGTTCGCATGGCCGGAGAAGACGGCTCACAGCTTGGGGTAATGAGCATCCAAGACGCCATGAAATTGGCCGACGAACAGGGCCTGGATCTTGTGGAGGTGGCGCCTCAGGCGGTACCGCCTGTATGTCGTATCATGGACTACGGTAAATTCAGGTATGAGGCCACTCGGAAGGAACGCGACGCTCGCAAGGCAAGGAAGTCGAAAGCCACGCAGGAACTTCGCGAAGTTCGCATGAAGACCCGCATAGGCCAGCATGATCTCTCTGCTAAGACTCGCCTCGTTAAAAGGCTTCTGGGCCAAGGGGCCAAGGTCAAGGTGTCGGTCATGTTCAGGGGACGAGAAATAGATCACCCGGAACTCGGCATGGGACTTTTGAAAAACGTAGCAGATGTACTGGTGGATGATGCCTTGTTGGAACGCCCCCCCAAGTTTGAGGGACGATTCCTGGCAATGACACTGGCGCCCAATCCTCAAAAGGAAAAGGTCGTCGCACCTGCCGAAGAAGTAAAAGAATCCGAGCAAGAGGAGCTAAAAGTTGCCGAAGCTTAAGACCCATAAGGGTGCCAAAGCTCGGTTTCGCATCACCGGAACTGGCAAAATGGTCCGAATGAAGGGCCACCGAAGCCACCTCCGACGTAAGAAGCCGGCCAGTGTTAAGAGACAGTTTTCTGGAAAGATTGCAGTCAGTCCAGCAGATGTGCCGCGTATGAAGAAATTATTGCCCTACGGCACAGGCTAATAAATACTGCATTATCTGACAGAAGAATATATAATAAACAAACCAGGCACTTAAGTGCCTGGTTTGTTTGTCCGAGATTAGCTTGTCCGGTGTCGATCATCGAATCTTAGCCGGAATACTGAAAACAGGGGTGGAACGTGACCAGGGTAAAGAGGGGCGTTACTAAGAGGCGCCGACACAAGAAAGTCCTTAGTATGACTAAAGGGCATCAGGGCGTCCGGCATTTACTGTATCGCCGGGCCCATGAGTCCCTAATTCACGCATTGCAGTACTCCTATGCCCATCGCAAGGAGAAAAAGGGCGATATGCGCCGACTGTGGAACATTCGTATTAACGCTGGTGCCCATGTAAATGGCACTACATACAGCAAAATGATTCATGGCCTGAAGCTTGCCGGGGCGGACGTTAACCGCAAAATGTTGGCGGATCTGGCCATTCGAGATCCAGAAGCTTTCGGCAAAATTGCTGAGCTGGCCAAGTCACAACTGGTGGCTGCCGCGGCCTAGTCATACTCTGGAACGCAGTCAGATATTCTTAAGGGCGACCTGGAGCAGGTCGCCCTTTCTTTTTGTATCTAAAATTGAATTTTCTGGTCAGTTTTGTAAAGATGAT
>CAJWRP010000449.1 GCA_913046025.1 uncultured Chloroflexota bacterium | reverse complement strand
TGACTTACAACGTCGGGCTGTTCATAGGAGATTCCAGTGAGTGAACTGGCCAGTTCATTATGGTTCCAGTGGGAGGGTCACGCAGGCTCTCTGCTGGCCATTGCGCTGCTTCAAGGCATCTACCTGCTTGGCATAGGACCTCTTCGTGAGCGTTACCGATTGGCCGACAGCATTGAGCCTCGGCAGATAGCAACATTCACTGCCGGAGTCGTTGTCTTGTTCTTTGCTTTTACTTCCCCGATTCACGTTCTTGGGGAGAATTTCCTGTTCAGCATGCACATGCTGCAGCACCTGCTCGTGACGCTGATCGCGCCACCCCTTCTCATTCTCGGTACGCCTGATTGGCTGCTTCGTCCACTGCTCAGACCTAACTGGGCATTTCGGACGGCGCGAATCTTAACTAATCCACTGGTCGCATTCGGCACCTTTAACATGGTATTCGCCCTGTGGCACATCCCTGCCCTTTACAACTCATCTTTGACAATTGAAGGGCTACATGCCTTCGAGCACATAATGATGATTGCCACCGCGATGCTCGTGTGGTGGCCGCTGACCAGTATGTTGCCGGAACTGCCGAGGCTTAACTACCCGATGCAGATGGGGTATTTGTTCGCTATGTCGGTGGCGCAAATCATCGTATTTGGTATGATTACCTTCGCCAAACAACCAATTTATGATTTCTATATCAATGCTCCACGAGTATGGGCGATGTCTCCTCTCGTGGATCAGCAGATCGGGGCCATTATCATGAAGGTCGGCAGTGGTATGCTGTTCCTGACATTAATGATAGTGGCATTTTTCAAGTGGTATAACATAGAGGAAGCCCAACGAAAAGCCGAGGCTGAAGCGCACTACGGTCCCGACCTCAGGCTGGATGGGCCTCCGATGGAGGACAATTTCAGATGAATAAGATGGTTCTTTCAATACTGGTGCCGCTACTGGCAATCGCGGTTATCATTTTCTTCGCAGGCGGACTTGGCGTTATATTCATGGTTCTAGAAGCCAAAATGCACAGTGAGATCGGCGTTATCGTTCTTGGTACGGTTCTGCTGATAGGTGTGCCGGCTGGAGCATACCTCGCGGAGCGCGCAATCGGAGAACCCCAGTAGGTCATCTCTACCATTGTGTTGACCAGTGGCTGGCACGATGTGGATATAGTCTAAGAATTGGCTGATGCTGGAGGTTATGAGGATGAGGAGGAGTGGTACGGCATTGGCCCGCGCCAAGTTTCTTGGCAATACGGGCATTATGGCCGCTCTACTGGTCGTGGCCGCATGCTCTCTGACTTCAGGCGAACCTCCCGACGAACTACGCGGTACCGTTCTCACGGCCAGGGACGTTGCCCCCCCCTTCACCCTGCTCAACCAAGCTGGCATGCCGACGTCTCTGTCCGATTTTCGTGGCAAGGTCGTCCTGCTCACCTTCTTATATACAAACTGCCCAGACGTCTGCCCTATCACTACGAACCAGCTGCGGGACACCTATGAGGCCCTTGGCGAGACCGCAAACGAGGCCGCCATTGTGGCTATCAGCGTGGATCCCGAAAGAGATACGGTCCAAGTCGCGTTCGAATATTCAGAGCGATGGGACATGACTGACAGGTGGTCCTACCTCGTCGGTGCTGACGCTGAGCTAGCCCCAATATGGAAGGCCTATTACCTGGACCCTGCAGCCCTGAGACCCAGCGCCGATATCGAAGCTGCGGCAGCTGCACAGGAAAACCAACAGGCGGCTGGAATAGACGCTCTTGTCCAAGAGAGCTTCCTGGTAATACATTCCGCGCCCATCTACCTGATCGACAGAGAAGGCAGGTTGCGAGTCGTGTTCACCCAGCCTTTCGAAACCGCTGACCTCATTCACGACGTGCAGTACCTGGCTAACAACGGCTAGATAAATTAGGCCTGCTCTCTCAGTCCTTCTGCCCTATTTCCTCACGTTTTTCTCATGCCATCCACGATTTTGATCGCCCTCTATATGTCATTTTATGATCGAATAATCCTTCAGGCTTAAACACAATATCTATCCAACTGCCAGTTTTCGATTGGCGATCGCGGCGTATCAGGGCTCGCTTTCCGGCAGCGGTACTACTGGTCTGCCAGCTCTAGCTGGGGCCTCTTGGCTACTGTCGGGCGGCACAATGCATATGCAAAATGAGAATCACCTCAACACACAATCTGAAGTTGGTTCTTCTACAACAACCGTGCAAACCGCTGCTCTGAGAAATATAGAACGGATGAGAATTATGAAGTCTTGGTCCGCCCTGGAGCTAATGCATTCAGTCAACGCCCAGGACGCGACACGCTCGATAGAAATTACAGCGGCTCTTGATATTTGTACGTAGGGCTTCAAGGTTGGTGATCACATAGCGGTTGAGGTTGACGGAACACTGTATTGTCCAATTTGCCTAGCAGCAATAACAACTCTGAACCCAGCGTTAGATGCTGAGTCCGACTTACAGGTTAGTTGGCTTTGCGCTATTTGACGTTCTCCATTGGGCGATAACAGACAGCCATACTCAACTAAGGTCCACAGTGTTGTTCTCGACGAACTAAGTGGGTCCCGGGAACAACTCCAATTAAATCCCGGGACCTGCCGGTGTCACTAAGC
>CAJWRP010000448.1 GCA_913046025.1 uncultured Chloroflexota bacterium | reverse complement strand
GGACGCTCTCAAGGTCCGGGAAGTAGTTGTACAGGGTTTGCCTGGACACCTTGGCTGTCTTAGGTAGCTCGCTCATGGATACGTAGGGAAAGCCTTTTTCGGAAACCAGTTCCAGCATGGCGTTGGCTGCTGCGATTATTGCCCGTTAACAACCGGTCTGAATTTGTCTGCATTAAATAGACACTCTGCAGGTTATTTGCACAGACTGTAAACAGGTGACACACGCCTCTTAATGCCAATCTGAGGAATAAGGTAGGCGGAGTCTCTTTTTCTGTATATCGAAGAATTTGTGGCACATTATGTGGGTATAAGGCAAATTATATATATAATTCTGATTAACGTGTACATTATCTAAGTTTTCACTGCAAGGACCAAGGTGCTGCTTGAACTGAAACGGCCAAGCTCTGAGCCGGGGCGATGGGAGTCATCATTTGGCCAAACATGGGCGCGTGACTCATCTGATACGGCCATGTACGAGGCTTCGTCGTGATCGATCACCGTCGCTACCTCGATTTCAATCCCTGTCAGGTCGGAGACAATCTCATCTGGAGTTGTTAGCGACTCATACTCATCTCCTGACCAGTTTGGGGGAGGATTTGACTTGTCGTGGTTGACAAACACCAACTTGCCACCCGGAGCAAGATACTCGCAAGCCATTTCCAACATCTTGGCCCTAGCTTTGGGCCATAGCTGAATGTAGAAAAACATGATGAGATCGAAATGACTTTCTAGTTTGAAGTTAGTCGCGTCGCCAACACTAAATTTAACGGCGACACCTCGCTTTGCTGCCAGTTGACGCCCTAAGTTCACCGTCTCTTCCGAGAAGTCGATGGCTTCAACTGTCCAGCCCTGCTCGGCGAGCTATACTGCGTTTGCCCCGCTGCCGCACCCTAGTTCCAGTACCCGGCCCGGCTTGAAGCCCTTTACACAAAACACAGGCGTGTCGTCGAGAGGCGACTCAATAACGGGCTGGCCTCTCCACATTTCGTCCCATCATCTGCCATTGTATTCTGTCATATTCTCCCATCTTGTCCTTAATGACTATCAGAAAACGAATCCTCCGCGCTTGTTGTTCTCGAAGAAGTCCATATCGATGGCAAATGCTGTTGCCAGCACGAGCATTCGAAAGTCCTGGTTCAGATTTTTATGGAACTGTAGACGGAAAGTATCGGCGTTGGTGAAGGCCTCGCGAAGGAGTCCGCTCCACCTCTTGGTAACCCTTGCCACTTCTTCGCTACCCGGTTCGTGGATCATAAATGTGTGCGGCCGAAGAAGGCGACCTCGGACTTCAGCCACAAGCTGCCCATCGGGCCCTTCAAGGTCGAAGCGCCTGCTGAAGAACTTTGTCTTGCGCTGCAGTGAGCCAATGTGTTTGTCGGAGTCGTCCCGTATATGCAGGTGGGACATAAACCAGAAGAAGTTACGCTGGGCGGTAAACACGTGCCGGCTTCCATCTTCAACCACATGGATGCTTAAAGGCCGATGGCTGCCCAGGAATTGACGGCTAATGGTACCGGACTCCTCGAAGGCGTAAAGCAGATGTTGGCCGTCTTCAGTCATGATGTTATATCGGTTGGCTGTCTCGAACCCCACAAAGGCCTCCAGGTGCTCAACCTGCTGGGTTATTACCAACTCGTTATATTGGGTAAGATCAAGCATGCCTGTTTCCCCTTCCAATCCACTGTTTGCTGTGCGCTATAAATCGATCTCGATTCGTAGTCGCTTGTTGATGCGCCCTTTGCTCTCGTGGCCCACCACACGTATCCGGCCTACCTCCGTGGTGTTGGCAACGTGAGTGCCGCCGTCGGCCTGCATGTCCAGACCGGTGATGTCTATGGTGCGCACCTCTCTTATACCAGCAGGCAGCAGATTTATCTTAGTGCGAATTAAGTCAGGAATCTTGAATGCTTCGTCCCTCGGGTAGTTGCCTATAACAATATCCCGATTGGCCGCAACCTCTTTATTGATGAGCTCTTCAACTTTTTCAGCGAAGTCCGATGACATATTCTCCAGCTCGAAATCCATACGAGCGGAGCCAGGCTGCATGTTGCCCCCTGTGACCTTCGCGCCGTAGTCGCGCCACACCACGCCACAGAGGATATGCAGAGCTGTGTGGGTGCGCATCAGTTGGTGTCGCCGTTCCCAGTCCAGAACGCCGTGGACTTGTGTACCTATTCCTGGGAAATTGCCATCGATCTCGTGTACTAGTTTGCCGTCGGAACGGGACAGCTTTTTGACCTGGTAGACTTCATCTCCGGCAGAAAGCAGACCACTGTCTGCCGGTTGGCCTCCGCCTCCGGGGTAAAACGCCGTTCGGTCCAGAACGACACCCTTGGCCGTGGTATCCGTTACTGTGGCGACGAACTCCTTTAAGTAACTGTCGGCGTAGCAGAGGATTTCTGTCATATGAAGCTCCGTACTGATTTTTCTAAAATCTCTAATTATCAATAACCGGCGAAGTCCGGCTCTTCGTCACGAGTCGCGAAGCCCTTTACGGCTGCGATAGTGCCACCAATGGTTTTTTCCGTATCCCTGGTGCCTGCGAGGCCGTCAGAACGTTTCTTATAGCGTCACACTGGGACGATTCTTCCAGAATCCGGTCGCTTCC
>CAJWRP010000447.1 GCA_913046025.1 uncultured Chloroflexota bacterium | reverse complement strand
GTAATGCTCCACCCTATTGCCAACAACGAGGTTATCTTCTCAAACGACCTGGACATCGCTCCGATTCCATTCGAGCCATTCTACGGCACCATCGGAACATCGCCGGAGGTCGAGGCGATCTCATCTCTGGCGCCAGGCTTTCATGGCGGCAACATGGACGCTGCCGACGTATGCCCAGGCAATACGATTCATCTGCCGGTAAACGTACCCGGCGCATTGCTGTACATAGGCGACGGTCATGCAGCGCAGGGAGACGGCGAGGTCTGCGGGGTAGCCACGGAGATTCCGACCCGCGGCACTATAACCATTGATCTAATTAAGGATCATGCCGTGGCCACTCCCAGGGTGGAATCAGACGAATTCTTGATGACAATCGGCAGCGCCAGACCCATGGAAGACGCCGCCCGAATTGCCTTTTACGAGCTGGTCATGTGGCTCGAGACCGAGTACGGCATCGAACGGCTTACGGCCTACCAGCTCTGCTCCCAGGTCGCTAAGGTACGGCTAGCGAACATGGTGGACATCCAATATTCGGTGGTAGCCAAGTTCCCCAAGCGCTACCTACCCCGCAACTGAGGTATTATAACGACTGATACACCGACACCCAAAGACTGCTACCTGGACTCAAAAGGCGTCCGCCTTCACTACGTGGACTGGGGCAATCCCCAAGCACAGACAATGGTAATTTTGCACGGTCTTCAAGATTGCGCCCGCTCCTGGGACACCCTTGCCTTGAACATAAGCGAGCTCTACCACGTTATCGCTTTGGATAGCAGAGGCCACGGCGACAGCGAATGGCTGCCCCCCCGCAAATACACCTTCCGCGACTACGTCAGCGATGTTGAGGCACTAGTCGAGGCGCTGGCGCTCCAAAGAATTGTGCTCATCGGACACTCCGCGGGCGGGCGTTACTCCTTTGTATATGCAGCAGAGCACCCGGAAGTGGTGGATTCACTGATTGTTGTAGATATCGACCCGGGCCCGGCCAACCCAGATACCCAGAGCATGTTCGAACGTTACAACGAGGAGCCCGATGAGTGGGCATCGCTTGATGCTGTGGCCGAGCGGTTGCGAATCAGGCAACCTCAATCTTCGGCGGAAATGCTGCAGTTACAGGCAGAGGCCATGACTAGCGACTCAGGCAACGGCAAACGCACATGGAGGAGGGACCGAGCTACCTTGGGCACGTACCAGAGGCCTGACCTTTGGCAACAGTGGTCAAAGATAGCAGTGAGTACACTTATAGTTAGAGGTCGACAAAGCAACCTGCTGACACATGAGACTGCTGTAAAGATGCGGGAGGCCCTGCCTAACTCTCGGTTGGCTGAACTTGAAGGTGGCGGACACTGGTTCTACCAAGAGTTCCCTGGCGCGTTCGAGGCTACTGTTCGCTGGTTTCTGAAGAGTCAGAACTGATTTCAAAGTGATCATCATCGGTCTCTGAGATTTCCCGCGCCCTCTCCAGGTCTTCCTCAGGCACATACAGACGATGATGTATGAACTGAGTGACACCCAGGGCGCCATACCCTCCGCCCATGGGTTGGATGACTACCGGAATTCCATGCCCCTCTAGAATCTGCAACATCATCTGCGCTTCCATTTCGTTAGGGAAGCTATTCAGAGGCACTATCTTTTGTCTATCGGGCATTCCAACCTCGCATCCGCTTTTTCTGCTACCTGCCCTTGTATACAGGTTGTCGCTTCTCCACGAAGGCGCGTACGCCTTCCTTATGATCAAAGGTGCTTCTAGCAATGTCCTGCGCAGGACCAGCCATCAACAGGCTCTCCTCCAGGTTCTTGAATAGAGATTCTTGGACCAGTTTTTTGATCAGGGACATCGAATAAGTCGGACCGCTAGCAAGCCTTCTCGCCAACTCCATCGTAGTGCCCATTAGCTCCGCATGAGACGTCACCTTGCTGATCATGCCCAGTCTATGAGCCTCTTGCGCCTCCACTGAGTCACCTGTGTATTGCAGCATGTAGGTGTTGCTAATACCGATCATCCTCGGGAGTTGCCAGCAGGAACCATCTGCAGGAATAAGCCCTCGGCGTATGAAGGTCTCTGAAAACCTGGCAGATTCGGAGGCGATGCGTATGTCACAGGATAGGGCGATGCCCATGCCCAATCCCATGGCATAGCCATTCACGGCTGCAATCGACGGCTTCTGCAGATTATGAAGCTTCAGTGGTATAAACCTGACGCCATCCATGTAAGACTCACCCGTGGCCATGGAGTCCCACTGTTTCTGCAAGTGGTCCCAGGGTGAAATGCAGTGTGGTGGAGGCTCTTCCTCCCTGTCCTCATTGGCCTGTGCCATACGCTTGACGTTAGCCCCAGAGCAGAAGGAGGGGTCTGTCCCAGTCAGCACCAGCGTGCGCAGGTCGGCATCAGCATCCAAACGTTCAAGCTCTTGCCCTAGCTCCCCGGCCATCTCATCACCGATAGCGTTGCGTGTGGACGGATCATTCAGCGTAATAATAAGGACACCATCCTCCTCCGCAACATCTATGAACTGATACGCCATAACTCTCCCTTACTTTACATTTATCAGGCTTAAAACAAGCCCGGGTTAATTATTAACTTTAGACCTTAGGCATTCGAAGAACTGGTTCATCAGCAGCTTGGATG
>CAJWRP010000446.1 GCA_913046025.1 uncultured Chloroflexota bacterium | reverse complement strand
GTGGCGGCAGCGGCGGCCGAAGAGGACGAGGGGGCGGCGGCAGCGGAGCAAGCGGCGGAAGACGAGGCGGAGCCGCCGTGGAAGCGCGCGAGCGACCACAAAGCGTTGGCGACGTCTTGCGGCGTCGCGTCGGTGAGCAGCGACGCGCCGTGCGCGCAGAGTGACCGCAGTGTCGCCGCCGCGGGCGCGCGCCCTCTCTGCAGCTTGCTAGAGCCGAAGCCGTGCCACACCGCGTCAGTCGCGTCTCCGGCCAAAGCATGTGTAGCCTGCCCCATCATGTTTTGAACCTTGGATTCGTCCCGGTCCATGGCTAGCACGTCGTGACCCAGGTTGTACAGCGAAGTCGCTACACTGGAACCAAAGCGTCCTAGTCCTATTACAACTACCTGCTTTTTCATATCGGCTCACCTGTCGGTTTTGGTCGATTACCCTATTGTAACTCTTTCCTGCGGGTATCTATACAGGTCTCGTTCTGAACGTTGGGCCATTGTAAGGCCTATTGTTAGGGGCCCCAATTTGCCGATGAACATCGTCACGATTATTATCCACTCGCCCATCACAGATAGATTGGGCGTCAGTCCGATGCTCAGGCCAACTGTGCCAAAAGCGGAGGCCGCCTCGAACAATATCTCGTTCAGGCCTGCCGTACTCTCTGATATGGTCAATAATAGGACCACAAAAAACATGAAACCTATGGAAACTGTCCCCAATACCGTTGCCCTCTGAACCAACGATGCAGGCAATTCTCTTCCGAAAGCTGACACATTGTTGCGGCCTCGGACTAGCGCGATGACACTAAGCAAAATTATGGCCAGCGTATTTACTTTGAGTCCTCCAGCCACGGAGGCCGAGGCGCCGCCTATGAACATCAGAATTGACGTTAGAACGTTTGAGTGCGGGTGGGCGTAACTAAGCTCCGCTATTGTAAAACCTGCAGTCCTCATGCTTATGCCCTGGAATATTGAAGATACGATCTTATCCTTGATGGAAAGTGGGCCAAGAGTATCCACGTTGCTGTATTCGGCCAATAGGAAACCGACTATGGCAATCAGAGTCAGTGCCAGCGTCATGACTAGCACTAACTTGGTGTTGAGAGTGAATAGCGAGAACTTTCTGAGCCTGATTAGATCGATAATAACCAGGTAGCTAAGCGCCCCTATGAATATCAGCGCTGCCATTGTTCCCATTACAATCGAGTCACCGCGAAATGCCAAAAGTTGATCAACTTCCCTCAGCACGACGAAGCCGGCACCATTGAATGCTGAAACTGCATGGAATGCCGCCTGCCAGACAGCTTCAGGTAATGGGTAAAGAGAGAAGAAGCGCCCAAACAGCGCGAGAAAACCCACTACCTGGATAAGGGTCGCTACGATCACGATGCCGACGGTGAGGCGCACCATGCTTCCCAGTTGGTTAATCATCAGGCTCTCTCGGACCAGGAGCCTTTGTGCCAGGGTTACTCTTTGGCCAATCAGGATCATCATGAAGGTGGCAGTCGTCATGAATCCCAGGCCGCCAACGTAGATCAGGCCCAAGATCACTACCTGTCCGAACCGAGTCCAATAGAGAGCCGTGTCTTCTACAACAAGGCCGGTTACAGTAATTGCTGAAGTGGAAGTAAACAGGGCTGTCATGAAAGGGGTGAAACCGGGCCCGTGGTGAGTGAATGGCAGCAGCAAAAATATTGTGCCGATGGCTATAAATCCCAAGAAGGTATATATCATCAGCAGGGGAGTTGCTGTAAATTTGGATGGAACTCTGCGAGGAGCGATGGTCAGCCGGATGGGCTGAATGTCGTCCTCACGCGGGTGTCGAACCACCCTGTCAGCAGGTTTGGGAGTCCAGGAATCGCGCAATCTACGCCTTTGTTGGATTCGCTGTAATCTCGTCGCGCATCAGCCTCGAAAAATCCGGAACACGACATATGACAAACCCGAAAGCATGGGCGAAAACGAGGCTATGCCAGCGATTTTAAGGGGCTCTAAAATCATTGTCAATCGCTGTTTTGCAACGAAATTGGCCATCTCCTTGAAGGCATTAGCCATTTGTTGTAACGTTCGAGACAACGAGGCAATGTTGATAGTCTGGTGATGAAGACAAACATATGAAATTGGGATCCGGCCCCGCTAGGTCGAGCCTACATAGCCTTAACGTGGCGTTTCACAGAGCACTATGGGACAGAAGGGCTGTTAGTCGAGCACCCCAATACATCTTTCAATGTGGCCTTGCTACTTTAGTCCTTCTGGTTGTCCTCATTGTGGAAGACGCTGTTCTTAATGCTGCCGTAATGGTAGCCGTTGCATCCACGGCCTTCATCATTTTCGTCATACCTGGATTGAATTCTGAAGATTATATCCTTACCTGCATATTCTGTGATGTCCATAAAAACATTCCCATTGAATGGTTGTCCCGGAAGGTATTCTTCCCAGCCTAAGCTACCGGGGCGAGCACCACCTCCTAAACTTCCATCATCCCAGTAATCATAAAATTGGTCCACCCACACGGCACCTGAAGCTGTCATTTGACTTTCAGCATCTGCATCATCAGAAAATAATTCATTCCCTGAGCTATTCTCTATGATGATATTATCTACTCTAAAACCGGTCAAAGTTGCATCATCAAGGGTGCTTA
>CAJWRP010000445.1 GCA_913046025.1 uncultured Chloroflexota bacterium | reverse complement strand
GTCGCACCTCGATAAAGTCATCGACTGGCATGTGTCATCACCCAAACCTGTCGAGAAATCGGAATATCTGCTGGACCCAGCGTCAAGCTGTCGACACCTAAGTAACGGACGTTGTTCTGCGTTTCCAGCCAACCTTCTGCTGATTTGAGGGTAGACTCCACTGAGGTCAATTTAGGAATGTAGTAGTGCATAGGCATCACAACTCTCGGTGCCAACCGGGCAATGAGTTCGTCAACCTGCTCATAGCTGAGAAGATGCTTGGAATCGTCCACAGTAATCAATAGTACATCGCATTCACCTATTGTTCTGGCGACGGCGTCCGGCATGTCATGACGATTATCACCGATATGGCAATACCTTACACCCCCGACGTCTATAGTGAAAACAGTGTTCTTCATGCCAAGCAGGCCAGAGCGGCCTGAGTGTATATCCGTAGCGCCCTCTATCGTGAAATCATTCAAGATGAATTTGCCTTCACCACGAAGCACCGTGGGGCAGTTTGGCACCCTGTGAAAGTGATTGTGATCGAAATGGTCGTGGGTTACCGCGACGACGTCAGCATCAAGATGGGGAAAGGGCTCTGGAAACCAGAGCTTTTCCTCCGAGTTGCCGAAGGGATCGATCAGTAGCCTTGAGCCGCTCTCTCCTTCCCACAGAAAGGCGCAATGACCGTAATAGGATAGCGTTGCGGCCAACGAATTACGGCTTTCGCAGTAGGGCTTCGCAGAGGTGAGCCGTATCGACCAGTTCCGGAATAACAACGTACTCCCGCACCGTATGCATACCATGATCGGCCATGCCCACTACAACGGCGCTGATGTCATTGAGGCGAAAGACGTTTCCGTCGGTACCACCTCCAGACGGCTGCATAACTGGCTCCATGCCCAATTCCTGCAGCGTCGCTTTAACCCGGGCTGTAGCAGGATCGTCGTCCGTCAGAGTGTAGGTCTCGAACTCGGTGTGCAGGTGGTTTTCAATGGCAGCCTCTGGGAACATGGCACTAACCTCCTTAATTGCATCGGAGATCTGAGTGCGAATTTCATCCAGCGATTCCAGGTTGCGACTTCGAAACTCACCGCGCACCAGAGTAGTCTCTGCGACAGCATTGCGGACGGACCCACCCTCAATGGAGCCTACGTTGAAGGTCGTTTGCTCGTCCAGCCGGCCCTGTGGAAGACGAGTGATGAGCTCCGCGGCAATGCGAATTGCCGAAATTCCCTTCTCAGGTTCAACCCCGGCGTGCGCCGCCCGGCCTGTGATCTCTATGTCGAACCCGATGTAGGTGGGACTGGCTGATGTTATTTGGCTGGCTGGACCCTCGCCGTCAAATACTATAGCTTCCTTAGAAGTAATCAAGGACAGGTCGAGGTTGCGCGCGCCCACCAGACCAATCTCCTCTTCACGGGTAAAGGCCACTTCGAGAGCCAGATGCGGAGTGCCGTCTTCTATTATCGACTCCAGCGCTTCCATAATGGCAGCGACACCACATTTGCAGTCGCCTCCCAGTATGGTCGTTCCGTCTGAGACGATTCTGTCACCATTTATGGAGGGCTTGATCCCCCGGCCGGGCTCCACGGTATCCAGGTGCGCCGAGAGCAGGATGGGGTTCTCACCGCCGTCATTAGCGACAAGGTTACCATAGTCGTCTCGCATCACCTTTAAGCCGAAACCTTCCAGGCGGCGCGTTATCTCCTGAGCCATGGCCTCTTCCTCACCGGAGGGGCTATCGATCTGGACAAGGTCCATGAATGTCTTCACCAGGCGGTCTCGGTTAATCAATTTATCTTCCTTTTCATTTCGTTAGGTCTGTACAGGCACGGTGAAATTAGCTCAGCACGTAGCCGTGAATACGTGAGCCCGAATCTTTCCGGATACGTAGCCAATTCCGAAGCGCACTGCGGACGTTTCCGGTATGGTTTTAGGCGAAAGAGCAGCGACGCGTTTGGCGAGGTCTGTCGCATATGCTTCGAAGATTATCGGGACGAGGTACGTGTCATGTATCTCGGGAATTGAGCCGCCAAATGCCAAATCGATTTTTGCCAAGCGACCGTCTCCCTTTCACCAACTCAGGACATTCTGCGACCATTCAACCTTACCGAGTGACCCTCGTCAATAGCGCCATTCTATTCTATGAATTGCGGGTCGTAGGCGATTGCTATGTCTATACCCAATCGCCTTATTCTAGCTGACGCTTAGCTAACTATGTGACCCACAGGCAATTGTGAAGACTGCTGCCGGGACTGGGTTTGAGGACCATCGATTGATAAGGTTCATTTCATGCAATCAATAAGATTAAGCGCTCTTTCGGCGAATAATGATTCAGACTGGAGAGAAGATATGAACAACAGTAACCTTCGTGTATTGAGCATATCGGGGAGCCTGCGCAAATCGTCATTTAACAGTGGCCTGCTGCGCGCAGCCCAAGAACTGGCAGCTGATGGAATGGAAGTCAGCATCTTCGACATCAGGGACATTCCTTTTTACGACGGTGACCTCGAATCAGAGGGAGATCCAACGTCTGTTGTTGCGTTGAAGACTGCCGTACGCGAGGCGGATACAGTCATGTTTTCAACTCCGGAATATAACTGGGGTACGTCTGGTGTGTTAAAGAACGCCATCGATTGGGCCTCCAG
>CAJWRP010000444.1 GCA_913046025.1 uncultured Chloroflexota bacterium | reverse complement strand
CTGTTGACCGCGTCCTGGGCCTCCTTTCTCAGACTATGGGCAACCGCGACAGGGCAACAGGGCACTTCGAGGACGCACTGGCCTTCTGCCGCAAGGGTGGCTACCGGGTCGAGCTGGCCTGGCCCTGATGCGATTACGCCGACGCTCTTCTTGAACGGGACAGCGATGGCGACGGTGCCAAGGCCATTTCCCTGCTGGACGACTCCCTGGCCCTCTCCAGCGATCTGGGCATGCGGCCACTGATGGAGCGGGTGCTGTCCCGGCGGGAGATACTTAAGGCGTAGGTTTGGAACCTTAAACAAAAGAAACCAGGCCTACAGCACACCAGCCATTGAGACTGTCAGCGTGCGTACGCCTGGCGTCAGAGAAAAACTTGGCGTAGTTGAAAGGCTAGTCGGAAGAGGGGAGCTTGCGGGCTTCCTGTAGCTCCATATCGGCTTCGCAGCAGAGGATGACTCCCTCGCCGCCCTTGGTGCATAGAACGCTGCTACCGCACTTTTCGCAGGTGTAGCGCTTTCCTAGTTCGTTAGCCATGATAGGGGCCTCCTTCGGGTCGGGTAGCGGATTTATCCGGTGATCCGCGGCTGGGCGCTGGATGTTACTTCTGGGCCATCGGTTGGCTGCAGCAGTTAACCGCGCCGTCGCCGCCCTTGGTCACAATGAATTCAGATCCGCACTTTTCGCAGAAATAGCGTTTTCCTGTTTGGTTGGCCATCTGTTTCGTCCCCTTTGGTTAGAAAGCTTGAATTGTGCCTACATTATAGCCAAGAGACTTGCCACGTTCAACATGGCAAACCTGAAGTTACGCCGATGTTGGATGCAAGTCATGGAAGATTAGGTAGATTCTTCAGGAGGCGCTCCGGGTTTGAACCGGACCAGAAAGCTGGCTTCGCCAAGGGGTTGGCCGTCGAAAAGAATCGCTGCAGTGTGCTCTCCGGCCTCTTGAACCGGTATCCTGAACAACTTGATCCAGCGTTGAAAAATGATTCCCTCTTCCCAATCGATGCGCTGGGGCGGAGGTGGGTCCAGAGGGGAACCGGGTGCTTTGATGGCAACCAAGAGAAAATGTGGGCCGGGGGAAGCCCCTCCGATACAGAAGGCCAGTTGAACGTCCACCTCGGTAATGAAGGGTTTTTCTTGGCTGATGGGTTCGGTGGGCAACGGAAGGTCCACCAGGTCGATTATTCCTTTCAGTACCAGATCGCCCTGAGGTCCTTCATCGGTGTCCCTGCAGAACAGGGCGTATTTTAAGTAAGGCTCGCTTTGGTCGGTTGCCAAACGGGATGCTCCTTTCTCAGGGGGTGCTATGAAGATTCCCAATTCTAACATGCCAGTCCTATCAGACGAGCCGGGGAGGAGAAAGACCGATCTCTCTGACCCCGTCGGCTGCCCATTGTCAAACGGGGAAACAATTGAGACACTAGGCGGTGAATCTGCCCGAGTCGAATCGATCTAAGGAGGCAGTCCGCCATGGCATTGACCGAAGACAAGTTTAATCAGGGAATGACACCACAGGAGTGGATCGACCAGATCAAGGTTAATAGGCAGCCGATCGTGGACATCTACAATGCGATTACGGTACCCGACAAGGCCAAAGCTCAGTTCGATGGGCTATCCGAGCCCCTCAGGTTGGCAGTGTTCACCGCCGATTGGTGTGGTGACGCCGTCAGCACGACTCCAGTGATAATGCGTTTGGCGGAGAGCACGCCAGGTCTCTCTATCCAGATCTTTAACCGGGACGATGAGTTGGAATTGACCAACAGCTTCCTGGCCGAGAACCGAGCTGGCACCGTGCCGGTTTTCATCGTGATGGATTCGTCCATGAACGAAATCGCCCGCTTCATAGAAACGGCCGGTGAACTGGTTCCCGCCCTAGACGCCATGGACGAAGAGATAGCCCAGCAGATTGCAGGAGAAGCCGAGGAGAACAAACGGGCCGCAGGACGAGGTAAGCGCATGAGCTTCCGCGTGTCCCACGCCCAGGAATGGGGCGAGGTTATCCTAGACGCCTTCGGCCGCATCGTGGCAGAGGGTCTAGAATCGTCCGCTGCCCAGCGCCCCGCTGTGGGCGGTACCAAGTGGCCGCCGGAAGACTAGGCTCCTATTCAACCACAGAGAACTCAGAGGACACGGAGAATTAAAGCCCTAAATCCCTGTGAACTCTGTGCGCTCTGTGGTGAGTAATAACCCTCGCACTAAAGGTGTTTGATATGCCAGACGGAATCATAGACATGCAAGACATGGGAATTATTTTTTCTGTGACAGACCTTATGGGTATACACCGTGAGTCCGTCTCGGTGGAACTGTCCAAGGAAGACCCCGGATTAATCAATAAATCGGACAGGGGAATCATCGAGATTACGATACCGGAAACAGGCACTGTGGAAGAGTTTGCCCAACGGCTCCATTCGGAACTTGAAGGCATGGGTTACGAAGAGAAAGATCTGGATGACGAGGATGAGGAAGACGAGGATTGACCGGCTGAGACTTCGAAGAGCCTGATTTAGTTGCGACGTAGGGGCAGGTTTCAAACCTGCCCCTACGGTTGTGCGGCGTTTGGTTACGCTAAGCCGTTCTAATACCCCGGCGTTCGCCACTCAAACCCTAGCTGGGCCCAGCGGACGAAGATTGCTCC
>CAJWRP010000443.1 GCA_913046025.1 uncultured Chloroflexota bacterium | reverse complement strand
GCTATTTTGGTTATTTAATTCGCCTCGTCAGGCAATTACACAATAATGCCGTTTATTTTCGTCAAGAATCGTTGATTGAACCAGAGCCTGAATCAGCGATGTACTTGAAAGGTGATGTTCATTTTATGGACGTTTGCGCTCCATGACAATGGCGTACACGCTAATATTAATGCTAGGATGTTATTTAACTAGTGCTATTTGACATTGCTACTCATGCGGAGTTATATTGCTCGACATAAATCTCGGTATAGCCAAGTCGTTGAAAAATTCGACAGAAGAATTGTCACAGTGATACCCAGCCCGGTTCATATGATTGTGTTTGGGAGCAAGTTTGCTTTAAATTATCGCTGTGAATTATGGCTAAGAGTTGCTGGTTGCTAACAGCCGGTAGAAGTGTCAAACTAAATCATCCTTAGGGCTATAGTTGGCCCTGGCGATACATGGAAATAACATGGAGGTCTTATTGTGGTGAAACCCTTACGCATAAGTATGAAAGCATGGGTTGCAAGTGCTCTGGTATTGGCCATGGCACTCGCAGTTGCGTGTTCCTCATCGCCTGCGCCTGCTGCTCCAGCAGCAGCCGGAGTTACTCCGGCTGAGTTGCAGGCTGCTCTAAACGCGGCCGTGCAAGCGGCTCCTTCAGGACCTAGCGCCGCCGAGATAAGCTCGATGGTTGCGTCTGCCGTTGAAGGCGCAGTGCCAGAAGGTACGGATCCTGCTGAGATAAGCAGGTTGGTTCAAGCCGCTGTAAGCGCTGCCACGGCTAAGGCAGCTGGCAGTGCTGTTACGCCTGCCGACATACGGGCGGCGATTTCAGCAGCAGCCGCAGCTAGTAGTGGCCCCGACCCGTTAAGCTCAAGCGAAGTTGCGGCGATCGTCGCAGCTGCCGTTGATGCTATCCCAGCGCCTGCAGCACCTGTAATTACGGTGGCCGCCCCTGTTGCGGTTGCGGAATCAACGCCTAGCTATTGGCATCCGCCCGCTAGTTTCTACGGGGACCCTGTGTATGGTGGAAACCTTCGCATTAATTACGAAGACCCGCTTGACCACGCTAATATCTGGGGAGCCCAGAGCGGTGTTACAGTTCGGTATCGTATGCCCACAATGAACAGCATAGTTGAGGAAGACCCATACGAGGCTGGATCGATAATTCCCGACCTCGCCAGCAACTGGCAGGACGCTTCCGACCTCACAGGTATCACTATAAACTTTGAGGATGGAATCAAGTGGCACAATGGTGATGCCTTCACGTGCGAAGACGCCAGGTTCACCATAGAAACCATGATCACTGGTAAAGGGCTTACAGCCAGTGAGATGCAGGGCAAGTTAGGATTCATAGACCTGGATAAGACCAGTTGTGCGAACGACACGTCCTTGCACATTGGGTTCACGGGTCAGAGTACTACTGCTCTTCTAACATTTACTGACAGAGCCTTCGTCATATTCAACAAGAAATGGTTTGAGGATGGCGGCGAGGACGTAATGTTCAATGACGTCTCCGTTGGTACTGGCCCGTTCAAGTGGGCGGCAGGCCAATCTGTAGGCGTTGATGAGCAGGTCTTCGAGCGGAACGTCGACTACTTCAAGCCCGGTCTGCCATACGTTGACCAGGTCAATCTCTTCGGAATCCTCGATGAGTCGGCGCAACAGGCAGCGATGTTGGCGCATCAGACTGACTGGCACTGGGTGCGGAACTTTGGTCAGTACGATGCCTACGTAGAACATGATCAGATTCAAACTGTTATCAGGGCGACCAGAGGTCACCACTCTATTTGGCTGAATAAGGCCAACCCACCTCTGGACAACGTAAAAGTTCGCCAGGCCATATTCATGGGTATCGACAGGAATGCGGGAATCAACGTTCTGCTTCAGGGACATGGCTCTCAGGGGTTCATAATGCCCCCGGGTGGGCCGTGGGACTTGACGCAGGAGGAAGGTTGCGCGATCCCGGCGTGGTGTGAGCCAGCCGGAGGGTACGAAGCCCAGCGAGCGGAAGCTATCGCAATTCTCAATGAGGAAAACTTCGATTTCGATAAAGAGTTTATTTTCACCGTGGAAGCTGACGAGCAGGTTCAGGCTCGCGCCACGTTCATACAAGAGCAGCTGAGATTGCTCGGAATCAAAACCGACTTCGACATCGTCGAGACGGTTGCGTACAGAGTTCAGGAGTCTGAAGGTACCTGGGGCGATATCATGCCCAGGAACGACACTATGCCGGCAGACGATCCATCTGCGGGGATGGGCTACTATTTCAACTGCGTTTCCCCGAGAAATCACTGGACTCCTCAGACGGAATGTGACCCGTACTCAGAAGCCCTATTGTCCAAGATCGAAACTATAGTTGATCCGACAGAGCGAAAGGCGCTTTCAGACGAGCTTCAGAAATACGGCATGGAGCAGTATTGGAAGTTCCCGCTTTATTGGGAACAAGAGGCAGTTTCTTTCTGGCCTGAGATCAGAGGTTACTACCATCATCCGCAGCCGTCGGGCGCTTTCGTCCGATGGGAGCAACTTTGGATTGACCCGTCTCATGCCAACGATACCGGCTTTAGCGGTCAAACCTCGGGTGTACCTGGCGGGCAGTAATCTGCTGTAGCCTAACAACGAACAAAGGTGCCACCGCTCATATTTAAAGGGGC
>CAJWRP010000442.1 GCA_913046025.1 uncultured Chloroflexota bacterium | reverse complement strand
GATCGGCAATAATATCCTTGAAAACATCGTGATCTGCCAGATTTATAAAAAGTCGGATGGCTTTGCGCATGCGCTCGAGTGTAGAACGTCAGTGTATCTGGGACACTTTCGCTGACGTTCTACAACTTTAGATTACCAGTGAGATGGCGACCAAACCTGAGACTCAGAGTCTGAGCCTCAGGCAACTGGGCCGGGAATATGGCTTTCTCACGAGGCTGTTCGATTCGCGATTCGAGGGAGCCACCCTCGTTGAGGATGCCCTCTCGGATCGCTCTGAGACTAAGAACTGAGGCCAGCTATATTTTAGTGAACGACCTGTGCTAGTCAGTGCCGATTGGGAACTTTGTTAATGCATGGGATTATGCAAGTACGAATCTTTTTGTTGCAATTTCTGGAAGCCATATTTACTTTGTATTCAACAACGATCTCAATGGAACCTGCAGCGCGTTGGACAGTTTCATCACCGCCCCCAGCGTCAGGTTCTGTCGACCGTTCTCCACTGCGCTGATATAGGTACGGTCCAATTCAGAGCGCCTAGAGAGTTCTTGCTGGCTCCATTTGTGCTCGCGTCGGATGCGTTTTACTCTGAGTCCCAAAGACTGGAGATATTGCTCCAAATTATCTTCGGTATGGTCTATCCCAAAGCGTGTTCGGACGGTCTGGAGCATCGCTTGTACGTCGGTCTCCACGATGAAAGGGCTCTGACTTTCGGAGTCTTGGCCCACCAATTCGACGGCTGCGCCGCCGACGATCACCATAGGGGGGTCGGACATATTCGTTAGGGCGAGGACGGCCTCTTTGGCTTGGGCGACGTTCTCCTCCAGTGTCACCGTTAGCACGACCACGTCGGGTCGACGATCGCCCACGATTTCAATGAGGTCAGCGGTCGGTGTGTCCGATCCCAGGAAGTCAATCTGCCATCCATCCTGATGAAGCAAGTCGGCGGCGATCCGGGCGCCTATCAGGTGCTGGTCGCGTTCGACCGCTGTAACCAACGCCCTCAATTCGAGACGCCTGCGAGGTTCTGTCGTACTCCTCAATCGGTGCATATCCCCGAGCACTATCTGAGTGGCCAGATGCTCCTGAGCGATGTTGATCTCACCATCGTGCCAGAGCCGGCCTACCTGTTGCTGGGCGGGGACGATCACGTCCAGATAGATTGTGGCGACGTCCAGCCCATTTTCTATAACATCGTAGATCACCTCTGAGGCTGCCTCTCGATCTCCATTTCGAATCGCCTCTGCGTAGCGTTCCAGGAAATGCTCGGTCCCGATGTCAATCGTCATATCTTAGTCCTTATGTCTAGTATATACATCATGATTATATAACATACTTGACAAATAGTTACTAGATGTATAGTATAACATACGAATAGTGCAACATATACTACATGTTGGCAGTGGAGAGGATCCGAATGTTGTTTGTGAGGTCATAATCCCGATGTGCCAGAGACTCGTATAAGAGTTCTGATTGTTACGGCGATTTTGTCAGTTGTCTTGACTGCGGTGAACATACTGATAACGGTAAACTTAAGTTCGACGTTTCGAGCCTGCGCCTGAGCTCGCGGAAAGTGTTTAGACAGAAGACGAGGATAGCGTAAACCAATTATGAGATCGCGCACACGACATGACGCAATAACGGATTAGATATGGAGATCGTACAGATAGCGGTAATTATACTGACGGCGGTTGGCGTACTGAACAGGGGACTGTTTGGGCTGTTCAATTTCGACTTGGTGGCTTTCGTACGTGGAAACATTAAATTTGGAACAGTCAATCGCTTCTCTCGCCTGGTGTTCCTGTTGCTCCCGGTGGTGGGATCGTCGCGGTGACAGCCATAGAAGAACTGGCGTAACGATAATCGGACCTACTTCAAGACAAGAATGGATCATGGCAGGGACAGGTGTAAGAAAAGTGAAAAACGAAACGAGGACAGTAGCATCGGCCAGACGGATCGACAGGTTGTTGCTCAGCAGAAAACCCCACCTGATAGCGTTTGCCATTTTCGGATTATTTCTCCTTGGAGCGTGTACTACAGACGACGAATCCGGCGAGTACTCCCGGCACCTCAGGCAGTGCAGGATACGGCTACTCGCATGACTTCCGCCAGAATGCCCGAGTCTGAGCCCATAGTCCAGTCGGAAATTGTGGGAATCATAGTTGAGGACATGCGATTCACGACCTTGGTAACCGAGTTGGAAGCCACAGATGTTTTTGAGACGCTCCAAGGCAAAGAGCCGTTCCCAGTGTTCGCGCCAACGGACGACGCCTTTGGCAAGATGCCTGATCGGACGGTCGAGGGTCTGCTAGATGACCTCCTCTTCCACATGGTACTTGGATCGGTGCCATCCGAGCACGCGGGAACCCTCGACTCTACTGACACTGGCCAGGGCGACGTCCTAGTAATAGCCGTGACTGGAGAAGGATCAGTGACAGTGAGTGAAGCGGAGGAGTCACAACGGACATCGAGACCTCGAATGGGATCATCCACGTGATCGACTCCGTGCTTATACTGGCCGAAGGTTAGAGCTGGATGGAGGACCGCATGGTACGGTACGTTACCCATCCAGGACGGAGTCGGTTATCAAGCCTGACTGAATCACAAACTGAGTTAAGAAGATAAGGAGCTGTAAATGGATTGGCGCATATCAAGAATAGACAGAAC
>CAJWRP010000441.1 GCA_913046025.1 uncultured Chloroflexota bacterium | reverse complement strand
GTTATGACCGGGTGCTAACCGACATACTTGAAATCGAGGCGGAAGCCGCCGGCGCGATAACCGCCAGCCTGTCTTTGAAAATCGAGGAAACGCAATACGAACGCCACCGCCATTTATCCGGCGACCAGCTTTCCGCCTACGATTTACGGCTGATGGGTAATCGCTTTCTAGAACTGGCCGGCAAGGACAATCTGGAAAGGGCCCGGGAGTGTTTTACCAATGCCTTGAAGCTTGAACCTCATTCCGCGCCCGCATTCGCCGGTCTGTCGGTTAGCTACGGCTACGAATGTGACCAATTGGTGACGGCAAACTATGGCGCAAGTCTTGAACGTCACGTTGAATTCGCCGAGCGGGCCGTTGCCCTGGACGAGACCGACAGCAGAAGCCATTACGCCATGTACTGTGCCAACCTGTTCAGCGGCCGGTTCGAAAGCGCCGATCTTCATGCCAAACGCGCATTGGAACTGAACCCGAGCGAGTATCACAATCTATGCGGCCGCGGATACACATTGATGTCCTTGGGGCGCATTGACGAAAGTTTGGCCAGCTTCAACCAATCCCTCCGCCGAAATCCGCTCGCGCCAAATTCCTGCCTCCGGGCCCTTGGGGTCATCGAGTATCTTGAGACCAACTCTCATACTCCCTGATAATTCTCCCCCTAACCAGCGCGCTTGCCCGTTCAACCCCCTAGCCTTATAATCCTGTGGCTAATTACAGCCACAAAACCCGCTCCGGAGGTATAAATGAGCGTAACAATTGCAAACCTTGCACCCAACAATGATCAGGTAGATGTTCTTCAGAGCCTGTCTCCAGAAGGCACGACGGTGAAGTGGGTTGATTCCACTCAATCGTTAGAAGATCAGGCAAAAGAGCTAGAGGGCATATCGGCCGTAGTGGTCACGCCGTCCGAATACCCTGTAGAACTTGCCGCACTGACGAAGGACGTCCGCCTTGTGCAGACCGTAAGCGCGGGCACCAATATGATCGACAAGCTGGCCCTGGGAGAGCTTGGCATCCGCGTCGCCAACAATGGCGGCGGAAACGCCATCGCTGTCTCGGAGCACACTATCACACTGATGACCAGCGTCTATCGCAAGATGCAGCTCCAGTACAGCTCGGTGCAGTCCGGCGACTGGGCAGGCAGCATCCGCGGCGACTGGATGTCGCAGGCCCACGAGATTGCAGGAAAGACCATTGGCATCATCGGCCTGGGTCGAATTGGTTCCAGGGTGGCCCGGCGGCTTCAGGGCTGGGAGTGCGAGCTTCTTTACAGCGATCCAGAACCCGCAACGCCTGAGGTAGAGGCAGAGCTTCACCTGACACGAGTTGACAAAGATGAGCTGTTGCGAAGGTCGGACATCGTAACTCTTCACGTTCCGTTGAACCGCACCACGACTAAAATGATCTCAGACGCTGAGTTCGACATGATGAAGCCAACAGCCGTGCTCATTAACGCCTGCCGCGGCCCAGTAGTGGACGAGGCTGCGCTGGTGCGGGCCATCGAACAGAAGAAGATCATGTCGGCAGGGCTGGACGTAACCGAGGTAGAGCCTACTCCCAAAGACAATCCTCTTTTCGCCTTTGACAACGTCCTTATTACACCCCATCTGGCGGCATTTGCTCAGGAGTCCACGGAGAGGTCCAGGGTCTTCGCAGTCAACAACACGACTCGAGTGGCCAATGGTCAGGATCCAGAGTCCATAGTCCTGCCGGACTAACCAACCCGGCACTTCATAAAATAGAGAGGCATATCGTGACACGATATTTCGGAATAGCCGAACTCGCTATCGTGATAACCGATATCAACAAAGCCCAGTAGTTCTACGTAGAACTGTTAGGCTTTGAGCGCACGAACTTCGATTACGGCGAAGATTCTCGCATCCTAAAGATTGGCGAGCAGCGGTACCTAGGCTTGTGGGGGCCTGGCAAATGGACTAATCATTTCCTGGCCCCTGAGAGGACTTCAGCATATTTCGGGACCAACATGGCACACACATTCCGTTTTCGCCATTCATGGCGACGACATTCAGGCCCAGACAACCACGCTATCGAGTTCTGGAGCTGCCGTCCCGGCAACGAGATCTCTGCATAATCAGCACAGGGCGTGGATTGCAGCGACAGCCATATTGGCTACCAGAGCAGATGGGCTTAGCCAGATATATGAAAAAACTACGGGTAGCTGACGCCGATCTTCTTCAGAACGTCCAGCGGGCTAGAGTCCAGCAGTGCGTTTGCCTCATCGACGTTCAGCCCGGAGCCGCGCGCAACATTCATGGCGAACTCCCTGGTCATCAGGTCCTCAGGGGCGTGCGCGTCAGAATCCAACACGATCCTAGCGCCTGCTTTGTGGGCAGTTCTGACCACGTGGCCGTTGGCGAATCCATGACCTCGTCTGGCAGAGCCCTCCAAGAATATGCCATTTTCAGCGGCCTTTCTCGCAGTCTTTTTCGTAGTATTTTCAGTAAATTCTATTATCATTTCAAATGTCATAGTGTGATAAGTGATACGTTGTTCGGGACACAAATTGAGTGTAAACGCACGAGCAGGGTGAAGCTTCACGCTCAGCGATGCGCCCTGGGAAGCGTATGCTGCTCGAGGTCCCCATACATCTTGTAATCGAGAGGTTTTTGTTGGCCTGTGTTTGGAATTCTTTGAGCTGATATTTCTT
>CAJWRP010000440.1 GCA_913046025.1 uncultured Chloroflexota bacterium | reverse complement strand
AAAAAGGCCTCGACTATTATTGTCGAGGCCTTTTCGCATATTCGATGGGTTGTGTCACGAAGCAGAGAATCTCTGCTATGGCTAGCTGTTATTTCTGACTGCCAATTCTTATCCGGCAGTCCCTAGCTCTAAAGTGGCGATTCGCCGTATTTGGTGACGATGTGCGGGTAGGGCATGGGGAACAGCAGCTTGCCACCGTTTTCCAGATACCGCTTTTCCCGTCTTACCAACTCGGACTTCAGGTGCCACGGTAGCGCCATCATCACATCCGGCTTCAACTGTCGGGCCCGCTTTTCGGAAACAAGCTCGATATCCGTGCCCAGCGTCCTCATTGAGACTTTGTCCGGGTCGCGTTCGCTAATGTAAGGCAGCACGTGGTTATCGATGTCAAAGAACTGGAGCATTACATTGGCCTTGGAGGACGCCCCTAGCCCAGCGATGGTGTATGCCGCCTCATGCTCCTGGCGAATGAAGCTCTTTATCGTAGTCTTTAGCTTCAAAAGCCTCTTATAAAAAGCGTCATAGGTCTTCGGGTCACCAAGGTCCTGTGCTGCTTCTGCTTCCCAAAGGCTATGGAAGGCTTCGGTCTTCTCAGGAGACTGTTCTCTGTGCGTGGCGAAGACTCTAATGCTGCCTCCGCTGGCCTTGTTCTGCGATACATCAAATATGCTAAGGCCGCTATCCTCCAGTACGCTGTTTAGCGTCATTAGAGTGAAATAATATAGATGCTCATGGCATATCTCGTGAAATGCCAGGGTGTCCAGCACTTGTGGAAGATAGTTGACCTGTATGCACCAGATGCCGTCATTTGCCAATAGGGTCTTGACGTTCTGGGCGAAATCGTGAATGTCATGCATACTGGAAAGTGTGGCCACGGTTGTGATTATGTTGCACTGGGCCTCGCCCAAGACGGGCCTAATGTTAGCGGCCGAAAACGCACCGTTTATGATGGCAATAGACCTGTGTAAATGGCCCCAGCTAATGTTTTCGGCGGCCTCTACGCCTATCCTTCGGAGGTTGTCTGGATAGTATGAGAGCAGTGTGCCATCGTTGGCACCGATATCCAGAACAATATCCCCTCTATTCAGGTCAATCCTGCCAGTGACGTCCGCAACAAGTTCCCTTAAAACGGAGGTCTTGGTTGGGTTTGCTGAAATTCGGTACGAGTAGTCGTAATAAAGGGAATCGCGGTCGACAGATTCCTTGATCTGAAGCATGTGGCAGTTCTCGCAAAGCACCAGGGTTATCGGAACTTTGGCGTCAGCCAGGGGATGGCCCTCATTGGATTGCACAAGTGTAGTCGACAGGTACTGAGGCTCGAATCTCACGCAGTCCGTAAGGTTAGGGCGACCACAACTGCGGCACGCAGTAATATCCCTGTAAAGCTCGATGGGCTTGCTTCTGGTAACATGCATCATCAATTTCGACCTGCTGATTCAAAAGGTTTTAAAGGGGAAATTGCGCCCATCCATGCTCAGGGCGGCCAAATTGTTTTTCCAGTTGTTAAACTATTTACTGGATATCGTCATTACTCCTGCATCAGCCATGCTAACTGCAAGAATGTCGTCACCTGAACTGAAATTCCTAACTGGTATTTCAATTTTTCTGCCTACAGTGTACCTGATAGCGTAACCGTCTGCTGGCAAACCGATGAGGGGGAATTCGCCAACTCTGTCTGCTTCAATGGCAACGGTCGCATCGATTTTGGCGACGTCTTTAGCTTTTCTTAAGTTTCCTGACTTAGAGGTCTGGTAGGTCCGCTGTCATTCCTGGCTCTAGCTCTATGCCCAGTGATGCCAGTGCTCTGTGCAGCATGGCGTAGTAGCTAATCACTACCACAACGTCCACGGTGCCTTGTGGCCCAAGTAGATGGTCTATAGCCTGAACAGTCCTCTCGCTGAGCGCACCTTTAAGGACTAGTTCTTTGGCTGCCCCAACATATACGCCTTCTTTGGGTGGCAACCCCATTGGGGCCTTCCCGGAGCGAATTGCTTCGATGACCTCTTCCCGAACGCCGACCTGCCTGGCCATCGGCTCGTGATGTGCCCACTCGTACTTGCTATTCAGCGCTCTTGCCGTTCCTAGAATGGCCGTCTCCCTAATAGCAGGGTCTAGAGAAGATTGCAGGCGTATGTGTTCACCCAATTGGGCAACGCTGGCCGCCGCGTCCGGGCTGTTCATGAGAAGTTGGAACGAGCGTGGTATACCTCCGCCTTCGATGCCGCCTCTGGTTTCTGAGACGTGATCGTATAGCGGTCGTTTGTCAGGAGGCAGTTGTTCTCTGGAAACGTAAGGTAATCGAGCCATTGGGAACCTCTCTTTTTTTCTAATTTATGGTGTAATTATAAGGTGCGTCTGCGAATATATGCAGTCACATCGGCTTGCAGATTCGCTAGGGTGTTACTGATTCTGACGTCGAATTTGGCAGGCGCCTCGATCGCCTTATACTCATCAGGAAGCCGCGTAAACTCTCTGGCAAAGCGTTGCCGAAGTTCAAGTAGTGTAGGGTGTTCCGCAGTCTTTGCACCGCTCGTCATGACAGTCTGTAGGAGAGATTCACTATTCGGTGGCTGCAGCTCTCCCTCTGAGGCAATAACGTCATGGGAAAAAATCGCATCTGGGTCTCGATACCTGAAGACCTGCTTTACACCAGGAAGAGTCTGTTTGTTGGT
>CAJWRP010000439.1 GCA_913046025.1 uncultured Chloroflexota bacterium | reverse complement strand
TGTCCCGCCGGAAATGAGCAGCGAACCTGCTGACGCCATACCCCACCGGACGGGTATCTTACCGACCTGCACGACCATCGGTCCGGCGCCAAACGCCACGTGTCCTTGCACCATGTTTAGCTGGTCGAGGCCACCCCCTTGGACGTTTGGATTTGGGTCGACAGTCGCGACGTATACCTTCGCAAGGTGTGCTTTGATAACGGCGTCAGAGCAGGGCGGTGTTCGACCGAAGTGAGTGCAGGGTTCCAGGGTCGTGTAGAGCGTCGCGCCTCTGGCAAGCACGCCAGCGTGCTCCAGAGCCATGGCCTCGGCGTGCTGCCCACCTGTAGGTTGAGTCCAGCCTTCGCCAACAACCTTGCCATCCTTGACTATGACAGCGCCCACAGGTGGATTGGGGCTTGTGGTGCCCTGGGCGTATCTGCCAAGTTCTATGGCACGAGCCATGTATATCATTTGGGTGAGGTACTCTTCCTGTTCGTTAGGTTCTCTAACAATTATACGACTGGCGGGCAGAGGGTACTATGGCAATATTATCTAAATTCGGAAATAATGTGCTTTTGGCAAAAATATAGAGCCTCCTGTATATCAGGAGGCTCTGCCTTGTTAGGTATAAAAGTACCTTATCACTGAATGGCGAATACCGCCTGGACGTTCAGCGTAAGGTCAAGCTCTCCGCCGCTGATGGGTGGCGCGAAGGAGCTGGCGGCTTCAGCGAAAGCCATTCGCTGGTCGCCAAAGCTCTGGATCATTGGACTGGTAGAGCCGCCTTCGCTGACGAATATCAGTCGGCCAAGGCCGACACCTGTGAGGTCAGCGAACTGCTGCGCCTTGTCCAAAGCGTCTGCTACAGCTTCCTCTCTGAGTCGCGTCATCATCAGATTGGGGTTCTCAACCGTGAACCGGATGTTGTTCACCCTGGTGGAGTCGCCTCCAGCAGTAACAACGTCATCGATGATTGCGCCAACAGAATCTAGATCGCGAATCTTGATAGACGCGCTGTTGTTGACCCTGTAGCCAACCAAAATATGCTTGTTGCGTCGAATGCCAGACTCGATCTCTTCTCGGTATTCATACTGAGGGAATATGTTGAAGGACGTGGTCTGTATGTCCTTATCGGCCACTCCAGCGTCTTTAAGAGCGTTGACTATAGCGTCCATCGCTGCCGAGGCCTCTGCGTTGGCCTCGTTGACCGTGGCGCCTGTGGAGTCTACGCCAATGCTGAGCAGAACCAGGTCCGGCTCCACGGCGACCTTGCCCTGACCGCTAACCCATATGCCAGATTGTCCGTTCGTACCCTGGTAAAAAGGCATGGCTGAGGTACTTGCATAGGCTACCGGTGCTGAACCACTTTCTCCTCTGTAAACCGCAGGTGCGCCCGTGGGCGGTAAGTCCGGAGCGCCTACCGGAAGCTGTAGTGGCGATGCGGGAGCGGCGGTTGTGGGAGTGTCCTCGCTAGTCACAGACATTGCTTTCGAATTGCCATTGGTGCAAGCAACACCCAGCAAGAGCACCGCCGAAAGGCCTGCAATCGCTATGAGACTCTTAATGTTTTTCATTCTTCGATTTCCTCTCCATGTTTTGGCCTTGGTTCAAGACCGATTGGCCGTAATTTTCAAGCTTCATATATAACGACGACGGCCGCACTCGAAAGGTTCCATGGGACGTCTCCTCATAAGAGAATCCCTGAACGTCGATCAGCACGATGACCGCCCTCTGGTCTTCGGGCAGCGTGAGGATTGCCTTCTGGATCTGCTCGGCCAATTCCCCTTGAATCGAGCGCTCTTCGGGCGACTCTCCCCCGGAAGGTACACGAAAACCAGGATTCAAGAGTGCTTCGTCTAGGGAATCAGCAGGTCGGCGCTTCATGGCACGCAGCATGTCGTAGCACTGGTTTGTGGCAATCCTTAGTAGCCAGCCCCGGAAGCTACCTCCGCGGTACTTGCGAATGGCACGATAGGCAGAGATGAAGGTTTCTTGCGTGGCGTCTTCGGCGGTTGCCATGTTGCCCATAATCCGAGCCGACACGTTGTACACGTGCGACTGATACTGCTCAACGATGGCGTTGAACGCATCCAAGTCGCCGCTTTGACTTCGGCTGATTAGGTCTGTTTCTTCCATTTGTGGTTGCTGCATTAGCTGAGGGCGGTATGGAGAGAGCGCCTCTAATGAACTTAATGTTCCGTATAGCCTTGATGGTAACCAATTGCATTTTCACCTGCGAGTCAATCTGAGCCCACGTAATAGCCAATCCCCAAGAAGTAGGGTCGTAGTTTCGATAACATAATCGTGCGTTCCTCGTTATAATCACTGAGGCATATATGCAAGACACAGTTTGTTAGGCGCGTTATCGTATGTATCAATGCGGTCGTTAATAAGGGAACTAATAGAGACGGTTATCCTTGCCCTGCTGATATTCTTGGCGCTGCAGTTCAGCGTTCAGAACTTCAGGGTAGAGGGATCCAGTATGCAACCAACCTTGGAGGAGGGGCAGTACCTCCTCGTGAACAAGATTGTGTACTTCCATCTGTCGCCCAATGGCTTGCGGTCCCTGTTCGCCTCCGAATCGGACACAAAGGATCAGAGTATATTTCCCATTCGTGATCCAAAAAGGGGAGATGTGATTATTTTTCACTTCCCCTTGGACGTGTCTCGCGACTTCGTTAAGCGCGTAATAGGCCTCCCTGGCGACACGGTGTCGATTCGACAGGGCCA
>CAJWRP010000438.1 GCA_913046025.1 uncultured Chloroflexota bacterium | reverse complement strand
CATTCGTGAAGAGGCAGCTTTAATCGGTGGCCAAATCGAACAATATGACGGCCAATGTAAAGGTCGCGAAGCTGGTTACGATGCCATAAGGTCGTGGCACATGCTCTGACATTAGCCGCAAACTTATGGCAATCCTGCAACAAATCGTGCTCAACTTGAGGATGTTGCCTGAACAATCTGCCGTTGCTACACTGGCATGACCTTCCGACCAATATCCGACCAGAACATAACGCGCGGCACGCCAGAGGTAAACAATGAATATGAGCCCCATTAATCTCTTTGAATTTGAAGCACTCGCCAAGGAAAAACTGCCAAAGCCCGAGTGGGACTTCATCGAGGGCGGCGCGACAGACGAAATAACGATAGGCCGCACTCGGAAGGCTTTCGATTCCATCATGCTTCGGCCTCGGATGCTGGTGGACATGGACATCAGAGACCTCTCAACCACGGTCCTCGGCGAACGCATCGAGTTCCCGGTCATGCTATCTCCAGCAGGTCATCATATTCGAGCACATGAGGACGCAGAGGTCGCCACCGCGCGCGCCGCCAGCGCTTCAGGTGTTGGAATGATCCTCAGCTCAGGATCCAGCGTCGTCATGGAGCAGGTGGCAGCCGCAGCCAGCCGTAAGATATGGTTCCAGCAGTACTTCTACCGTGACTCCGGCATAACCGAACTCATGGCGCACCGTGCCGAAGAGGGCGGTTTCTCAGCCCTATGCCTTACGCTGGACGCCTCTATTAAGTCCAAAAGAGAGCGCAATCTACGCAACAACTACATGATTCCTGATTCGCCGAACTACCACGGCCTTGAAGCTCAAGAAGGCTTTGCCCCGTCCAGCGACGACGCGCCGACCGCATTCTCAGGCATGATTAGCCCCAAGGTCACATTCAAGGACTTTGAGTGGCTGGCGGGCAAGACGACGCTTCCTCTGGTTGCCAAAGGCATCATGACTGGCGAGGACGCTCACATGGCGGTGGAGAGCGGAGTCAAGGCTATCATCGTGTCCAACCACGGCGGACGAAGCCTCGATTCGACCTTCGCGACGATTGAAGTGCTGCCCGAGGTCGTAGACGCGGTGAATGGCAAAGCAGAGGTCTACCTCGACGGTGGCATTCGTAGGGGATCGGACATCATAAAGGCCCTGTCCATCGGCGCAAGGGCCGTTCTGATAGGCCGACCAATATTCTGGGGCCTAGCCGTTGGCGGTGAGCAGGGCCTGCGAGATCTTCTTGAGATTCTGAGGAACGAATTGGAGTCTACAATGGGTCTGTGCGGAAAAGCGGACATAGCCAGCATTGACAGAAGCCTGATCGGAACCGTTTCTCCACTAGAGTCTTTATAGAATAGATGCAAGCGGGCCAGATACCTTCGACCGCGAAGTCAGTAAGTAAGGCGTAAGATCGTGAAAATTAGGCTGCACACATAAATAATTCCACTGTTAATTGAGAGGGCGATATGGCAATTCAGACGCTTCGAGTGGGAATAATAGGTGCCAACATAAATTATGGCTGGGGCCCAAGAGCGCATCTCCCAGCCCTGGTAGCCATGCCTGACGTCGACCTGGTGGCCGTCTGCACGGCCCACGAGGACACCGCCCGGGAATCGGCAGAAAAGTACGGCGTGCCAATGGCATTTCATGACCACAAGGAGATGTTGAAGCGGGACGATATCGACGCCGTTGGAGTGATCGTTCGTGTGCCTCTCCATCACGAACTAACTAAGGACGTTCTGGCTGCGGGAAAGCATGTCTACACCGAGTGGCCGCTGGGAGCGAATCTGGCGGAGACTCAGGAGATGGCTGATCTCGCCCGAAAGCAAAACGTACATTCTATGGTTGGGCTACAGGCCCGATGCGCGCCAGCCATCCTGAGGATGAAGGAGCTCATCGATGAGGGCTACGTCGGTGAAGTCCTGTCTAGCCACATGGGTCTTTTCGGTTCCGGAGTGCTGACCAGGGTTTCGGGCCGCACCTGGCAGAAGGACCGAATTCTTGGCGCGAATACCTTCACCATATCTTTCGGTCACGCCATCGACGCTCTGTGCATGTGCCTGGGGGAGTTTAAAGAGGTTTCTTCCGTCATATCAACGCAGGTGCCGCAGTGGCATGAGACCGACACGGATCGCATGGTTGATGTGACCTCGCCTGACAATATACTCATCAACGGCACCCTGGAAAGCGGGGCAGTGGTCTCCGCTCACGTGAGCAGTATTCCTTGGCACGGCAGCGGTTTCAAGCTGGAAGTCTACGGCAGAGAGGGTACGCTTTCCCTAGTGGGCCGAGGCGGCGCTCAGATCGAGAGCGTACGCCTGGAAGGCGGCAGGTCTACCGACGACTCGCTCTCCGACCTGCCGATACCATCAAGCCTCATGTGGGTTAATAAGGAAATGCCTCAGGGACCTCCATACAACGTGGCGCAGATGTGGAGCAGGTTCGCCGACGCCATCGCGACTGGCAAGCGGGCCGAGCCAGACTTCGACACGGCTGTGCAGCGTCACAAGATGCTGGCCGCCATGGAAAGGGCTGCGGAGACCGGCCAAAGGCAATCCCTGTAATTTCTGCATACCAAATAGGCGGCCGGTCTTTCATAGCAACGGACATAGGGACCGGCCGACCCTCTTGAGGAACACATTGCGCCCTATTGGAAATACTGAAGCCCCCATGACCGGGCCTCCAGTCGTCGCGCCCGCCAAGAGCGTGGACGAGACTGTACAGGA
>CAJWRP010000437.1 GCA_913046025.1 uncultured Chloroflexota bacterium | reverse complement strand
AGCAGCTCATCAGGCAGGCCGTTGAAGAACTGGGCACAACTCGGACAGTCATTACCGTCGCTCACAGGCTCTCTACCATCAGACACGCGGACAAGATTGTCGTCCTTGATGAAGGGAAGCTGGTCGAACAGGGCAGCCACGATGAGCTATTGAAGGGTGACGGCCAATACGCGCAATTCCTCCGAATCCAGGAACTTGCCACGATCGAGGGCGGCTAGTGGATCACGATCTGGAGTATCGCTCTTGAGCGGCAAGGCACGCGCACTGGTGACCGGCGGAGCCGGGTTCATTGGAAGCCACCTGGTGGACCGTCTGATCGAGGACGGGCATCAGGTCACGGTGATCGACGACCTGTCCAACGGGAAGATTGCGAACCTCGAGAGCGCTTCAAAACGTGAGGGACTGAGTGTGGTCGAGGCCGACGTATCTGACTACCGCTCGATAGAGCCGCACTTCTCCGAAGTCGACTGGGTTTTTCATCTGGCTGCCAAGGCGGCCATTGTGCCATCGATTCAAGAGCCGATGGTATACCACAGAGCCAATGTGGACGGCACCGTTGCCGTGCTGGAAGCGTCAAGAACCCACGGGGTCAAGCGTCTCGTGTACGCGGCGTCTTCATCATGCTACGGCCTGGCAGAAGAGCTCCCCACTCCAGAGAATGCCCCAATCAGGCCTATGTATCCGTACGCCCTCACGAAGTATGTTGGCGAGTCCTACGTGCAGCACTGGTCCAATGTCTACAAGTTGCCCTGCGTCTCTCTGCGATTCTTCAACGTGTACGGGCCGCGTTCCAGTACGTCGGGTGCTTACGGGGCTGTGTTCGGTGTGTTCTTCGCCCAGAAGCTTGCGGGTGAGCCACTAACAGTTGTGGGGGACGGAGAGCAGTCCAGGGATTTTACATTCGTAACGGACGTTGCCGCCGCTTGTGTGAAGGCGGCTGAGTCCGATTTGGTCGGTGAGATCATGAATGTGGGGTCTGGAAATACCTACAGCATCAACTATCTAGTAAGTCTGCTTGGCGGCGAGGTCGTTCACCTTCCCAAACGCCCGGGCGAACCAGATTCTACCTTCGCAGACACCACAAAGATCAATCGCCTGCTCGGGTGGACGCCGAAGGTGTCTCTCGAGGATGGCGTGAAAATAATGATGGACAGAATTGAGCTTTGGCGGAACGCCCCCGTATGGAATGAGTCTTCGATCGCGGAGGCGACTCGGGACTGGTTCGAGTACCTGTCGGACTCTGACACGGACCCCAAAGCAATTTCTCAAAGCGGCGACGACTGAGAAAGGGTCAATGCAGCCTATAAGCAAGATAAAGAGCCTGGAAGACCTGGCCGAGGAGTTGAACCTGCTCCGTTCCCGGGATGCGGGTAAGACCGTTGTCCAGTGCCACGGTGTCTTCGACCTGATACATGTCGGGCACATCCGACACTTCGAAGAAGCGAAGGGAATGGGGGACGTGCTCGTTGTCACCCTGACCCCGGATCGGTACGTGAACAAGGGTCCGCATCGCCCCGCATTCGCTGAGAATCTTCGGGCAGAGACCATCGCGGCCCTCGACTGCGTCGACTATGTCGCGGTCAACCAGTGGCCTGCCGCAGTGGAGACCGTTAAGCTGCTCAAGCCCGATATCTACGCCAAAGGGCCAGACTACCGCGACCCAGACGCTGATATCACAGGCATGATCGCTGAGGAGGCAGAGGCGGTCAAATCGGTGGGCGGAAAGATCGCCTTTACCGATGACATTACGTTCAGCTCATCCAATCTGATCAACCGGTATCTGCCAGCCTACTCCAAGGAGGTCGGTGAGTACCTATCAGGGTTTTCGCGGAGCTACAGCATAGAGGACGTCAACGGCTATCTCGAGGACACTCGATCCCTCAAGGTACTGGTCGTCGGAGAGGCGATCATTGACGAGTACCAGTACTGCCAGACGATAGGCAAGGCGGCAAAGGAGCCCATACTCGCCGTAAAGTATCTTTCGACAGAGAAGTACGCCGGTGGGATTCTGGCGGTCGCCCACCACGTAGCGAATTTTTCTGACAACGTCACTATGGTAGCGATGCTCGGAGCTGATGGGTCACAAGAGCAATTCGTGACTGACAAGGTCGCGGATAGTGTGGAAAAGCTGTTCATCCACAAGGCGGATTCTCCGACGATAGTAAAGCGTCGGTTCCTCGATCAGTACCTTTCCCAGAAGCTGTTCGAGGTCTATGAGATCAACGACGATGAGTTAAACGACCGCCAGAATAGAGAGCTATGCGACCTTCTCGGTCGTGTTCTACCAGATTTCGATGTCGTGATCGTAGCTGACTACGGTCACGGAATGATGACTTCCGATGTAATCGACGTCCTATGTAACAAGTCGCGCTTCTTGGCGGTGAACACTCAGATCAACGCTGGGAACCGCGGCTTTAATATAGTGAGCAAAAGGTTGGCTACCAATTTGAGCTAATATAGCATCGGCATATTTTTCAGCTTTTTTATCTTGCCCTGACTTAAGTAATGCATCAGCTAACAATAATTGCACAATTCCAGAGCGAGGTTGTAGATTTAAATACTCTTGAAAACTAAGCGCGGCTTGCTGATAATCTTTAGTTACCATGGACACTTGCCCTTGTAACATAAGCGCATCTACTTGTTTAGCATCTATTGTTAAAACACGTGAAATTAATGTTTTAACTTCATCATATTTGTTTTCTGATAATTGAAAGTACGCTG
>CAJWRP010000436.1 GCA_913046025.1 uncultured Chloroflexota bacterium | reverse complement strand
TACCATGGCTTTTACTAGCGAAGACGATGCAATCTCTCTCGCTGCCTTACGGGCATCTGACAGGGTTGTCGCGCTTTCCACTGTGACATCAATTAGTTTCTGGGCACCTTCGCCGTCGCGTACCATGTCTTTGGCCAGCGAAATACATACATATGTGAGGGACTCCTGGAAGGCCTGTGCTGCAGCCGAATTCGCCTCTATGGTTGCTCCGCCAGCCTGGCCATTGGCGAAAACCAGCACCGTATCGTTGGTACTCTGGTCGCCGTCAACGGAGCACATGTTGAAAGAGGAGTCCACTGCTTCGGTTAGGGCGGTCTGCAGGAACTTCTGCTCTACACTGGCATCTGTGGATACGAAGGCCAGCATGGTGGCCATATTGGGGTGAATCATACCCACGCCCTTGGCTCCACCGCCCAGCGTGACCTTTGAACCGTTAATCTCTACCGAAACTGCAATCTCTTTGCGCCTGGTATCGGTTGTCATGAGGCTTCCAGCAAAGTCGTGCCCACCGTCAGCCGCCATACGAATGTTGCTGACGTTTTGTCTCAGCAAGGCCATCGGCAGCTCGACGCCAATCATGCCAGTACTGCATACCAGCATGTCTTGTGAATCGACGCCCACATGATTTGCGGCCAGTTCAGTTAGCTCTCTTGCATCCGTCAGGCCCTGCCCGCCGATGCAGCAGTTGGCGCAGCCACTATTGGCCACTACCCCTCGAGCCGTTCCTCGGGTCGCGCGCTCTCTACTAAGGACCACGGATGGCGACAATATCTTGTTAGTGGAGAATGTAGCTGCCAGATTCGCTGGAACATCTGAAAGGAGAATTCCCAGGTCCAAAACGCCTTCCTCTTGGGTCTTTAGACCGGCATACGTCGCCCCGGCCGCAAAACCTTTGGCAGAGGTGACGCTGCCATCCTGTACGAGTTCTATCATTGCTGCCATTAGACGGACCTTTAGCTTAGGTTGGAACCTTTTCATGTGGAATACAAAGATTCAAAGAAGGGCCAGCGCATTATAACATATCGGCCACTGGCCACATAGGGCGCGGGCGGGTGAGGATTTGTCGAAGGCCTTTTTGGATGCTGCGATAGGGGAATGCTGTTTGGATTGAAGATCCTCACATTGGAAGCGTGCATTCCCGTGCATTTCAAGGAGAGAAGGGAAACTGTTCGGACATTAAACGCAATGTGTATCCAAAAGTTAATATAGTATAGAAGTACGACAATATTCTGTGTGATACAATGACGCGGGATTCCCAATTGGCCCCATAAACACCCCAAAATGTACGACGGAGGACTGCCCTAAATATGACTTCTAATATCGTGCTTTCCAACAAGGAATTTAATGTTGTTGGCACAAGGCCAATTCGACAAGACGGCTACGATAAGGTTACCGGAAAGGCCCTTTATGGCGCAGACATGATATTGCCTGGAATGATTTTCGGCAAAGTGCTGCGCAGCCCCCATGCCCACGCGATTATTAAGAGTATAGACACCTCCAAGGCCGAGGCGTATCCAGGCGTGCGAGCTGTCATTACATCCGCAGACTTCCCTTCCTTGCCAAACGAGGCACAGGTTCTGACCGCAGGACTACCTGTAAATGTGAAATTCCTCAGCAACAACATTTTGGCTGATGAGAAGGTCCTATATAAGGGGCATCCGATCGCCGCAATTGCAGCGGCCAGTGTGCATGCCGCAGAGGAAGCGCTGGAACTCATCGAAGTTGAGTACGAAGTTCTTGGCGCGGTCACCAGTGTAGAAGAAGCCATGAAGCCCGGCGCTCCTAAACTCCACGAGGAATTTGAGGGCAATGTCGCCAGTCACATCCAGTTGAGTGAGGGCGATATCGAAAAGGGATTCGGTGAGGCCGACATTATCATCGAGAGAGAGTTCCGAACCAAGACCGTTCACCAGGGCTACATTGAGCCACACACTGCCACTGCATGGTGGATGCCGGACGGTCGAGTCACAGTCTGGTGCAGCTCGCAGGGCCACTTCCAGATGAGGGACCGCACCGCTGGTGTGCTAGGCATTCCTTCTTCTCGCATACGAGTCGTGCCAATGGAGATTGGTGGCGGATTCGGTGGGAAGACAACCATCTATATGGAGCCAATCGCCGCAGCTCTATCGAGGGAGTGCGGCCTACCCGTCAAGGTGACCATGAGCCGAGGCGAGGTTATGGAGGCGTCAGGTCCTACCTCCGGCAGTCTCATGACGATCAAGATGGGCGTCACCAACGACGGCAAGCTAACGGCAGCCTACGCGGACATCAAGTTTGAGGCCGGGGCATACCCTGGCTCTCCCATTGGTGCTGCTGCCCAGTGCATGTTCTCCATGTACAACCTGGAGAACGTCAAAGTAGACGGTTACGATATTGTCGACAACAAGCCCAAGGCAACTGCATATCGAGCTCCTGGCTCGCCTATTGGTTCCTTTGGCGTAGAGCAGGTAGTCGACGAGATTAGCCTGAAGCTTTCGATGGACCCTCTTGAGTTCCGACTGTTGAACGCAGCCAAGGAAGGTACTCGCAGAGCTAACGGGGTGATCAATCCACCGATTGGCTGCGTCGAGACCGTTCAGGCGGTAATAGACCATGACCATTACAAGACACCGTTAGAAGGGCCCAATCGAGGGCGAGGCGTTGCGTCGGGTTTCTGGATGAACGGCTCCGGCGTTGCATGTGCGACGGCCAACGTGAATTTCGACGGCACCGTTAACCTGAC
>CAJWRP010000435.1 GCA_913046025.1 uncultured Chloroflexota bacterium | reverse complement strand
TTCATGGCTTCGTGAAACTCACCTTCGTTAACGGCACCGTCGCCGAAGAAGCAGGCGGTCACCGAGTCCTCCCCACGATACTTGCTGGCCAATGCCAGGCCGACGGCTATGGGCAGGTGCGCCGCGACTATGGCGTGACCTCCCATGAAATTCTTGGATGCGTCGAACAGGTGCATGGAGCCGCCCTTGCCGCCGCTGGTGCCGGTGGCCTTGCCGCAGAGCTCAGCCATACATGCCTTGGGATCGACTCCACGCGCTAGGGCGTGACCGTGGTCTCGGTAGTGAGTAATGACGTAGTCTTTGGGTTCCAGAGCAGAGATTGCGCCAGCAGCAATGGCCTCTTCTCCGATGTACAGGTGCATGAATCCGCGGATCTTACCCTGCAAGTAAAGACGGCCAGCCGCCTCCTCGAACTTGCGGATCAAGACCATGCGTCTGTAGTACTCGGAGACCTTCTGTTTATCCAGGTTAAGCGCCACTCTCATACCTTACTATTCTTTTGAATGCATGCCATCGTGATCAAAGCCGTCTAATACCCGCCATCCTTAGATATAAACACCTAGTGCCTGTTATAAAAGGCAAAGCTCGAAATACAAATCTAGACATGGATGGCCTTGTCGTCTGCGGCAAGCGCGGCCTCTTTGATGGCTTCGGAGATGCTGGGGTGCGGATGCACCAGCCATCCCAGCTCCGTGGTTGTGCCCTCCAGCAGCCTGGAGAGGCTCACCTCGCCCAGAAGCTCCGTTACCTCAGTTCCAATCATGTGAGCACCGATCACCTCACCAACCTCCTCGTCGATCACCAGTTTAATCATGCCGTCAGTGTCGCCCAATGCCAGGGCTTTACCGCTGGCCATGAGCGGGAACTTGCCTATTTTGACTGTATGCCCCTGCTCCTTGGCCTGAGCCTCTGTTAGGCCAAAACTGGCCACCTGAGGTCGGCAATAGGTAGCTTTAGGCATCAGTAAGTAGTCCAAAGGTGGCGGGTTCAGACCGGCGATCGTCTCTGCCGCCGTCACCGCCTGCGCAGATGCCGCGTGCGCCAGGAGCAGCTTCCCTGTTACGTCGCCGATGGCGTACACGCCTGCCACGTTGGTCTGCATGCCATCGTCCACTTGAATGAAGCTTCGGTCCATCTCCAGGTCCAGTGACTCCAGGCCCAGGCCGGTCGTGTTGGCCTGAACGCCAATGGCAACCAGAACCTTGTCGCATTCGATGGAGGTGGTTTTGCCCTCGCTGTCCTCCAGGTCCACCAAAGCCACGCCATTGTCTACAAGCACATTCGCGACCTTTGTTCCCGTCATGAACTTGAGCCTGCGTTTCTTGAACGAGCGCTCCAGTTGTCGGCTGATCTCCTCGTCTTCCAGAGGCACTAGCCGGGGAAGCATCTCAACGATGGTTACTTCGGAGCCATAGGAGTGGTAGATGTCGGCGAACTCGACTCCTATGGGCCCACCGCCCACGATTACGATACGGGCAGGCACTTCTTTGAGCACCACCGCCTCGCGATAGGTTAATATCGTTTCGCCGTCCACATCAATGCCAGGCACGTGGATAGGGCGCCCGCCCGTAGCAATGATGATGTTGTCGGCGGTAATAGTGTGGGGCTCCGCACACTGTATCTCGATGGTGGAGCCGTCCTTGATGATCGCGTCACCCTCGATTTGCGTAACCTTGTTCTTCTGAAGCAGAAAGCCTACGCCAGTGGTAAGTCGTCGCACGATATTGCGGCTGCGGTCCACGGCGCTGCCATAGTCGAACTGCAGGTTGTCGAAGCTGATGCCGAACTCGTCGGCCCGTTTCATGAGTTCTAGGACTTCTGCATTGCGAAGAAGAGACTTGGTGGGAATGCAGCCCCAGTTGAGGCAGACTCCACCGGTGTCGTCCCGCTCGATAATAGCCGTCTTGAGGCCAAGCTGGGCTGTGCGAATTGCGGCAACATACCCGCCGGGGCCAGAGCCTATTACAGCGACGTCGTAATCTGCCAATCGAATACCCCTAATTAGTTACGTCGGGCTAGGTTTAGAAGTTCTCCAAGAGCGCACTCCTGTTGGGGCGCAAGAAAGGATGAATCCCAATAATTCTACACTATCGATATTCCTGCAATATAGTGTTGAGCGGGCTTTGAGTTGGGGAAACCGGAGTTGTACGATGGGCGGGGAGAGTTAACGAGCATTGGGGGCAGACAGGGCAGTGACGAGTCGCGCCGGTCATATAGGCCTGGGTAGCAATTTCCCGTCTAGGGCTGGGGGCTTACAGGGCTAAACTTGTCTTGACACCAGATTTGGGTCAGATTACCATATGTGGAGAGCCGAGGTAGCTCAGTCGGTAGAGCACTGCACTGAAAATGCAGGTGTCGTCAGTTCGATTCTGACCCTCGGCACGTTAACAGCTAACGGCAATCAGCCAACAGGTTTCAGCTGGAAAGTTTTGCTGATGACTGACTGCTAATAGCTAAAAACTTCGTCTGCGAGCGGAAGTGGCTCAGTGGTAGAGCATCTCCTTGCCAAGGAGAAGGTCGCCGGTTCGACCCCGGTCTTCCGCTCCAATCGTTTACACCTATATACAGCCGCTCACAAGTTGAGCGGCTGTATTATTTCCTACCGAAAACCTCGAATGACAGTAACATTGACAGCAACTTGCTTCCAACGAGCTCTGAAACCCCGATAAATGGTATTCTCTGGCCTTCAACAATCGCCGTTAGAATGGGTTGATCTGTTTAGAGTATGGTTGAG
>CAJWRP010000434.1 GCA_913046025.1 uncultured Chloroflexota bacterium | reverse complement strand
GTTCAGGTGCTTTTTGAGGCCAGCGTGGCCGGCGGGACTCCCATCATTGCCCCTCTTTTGCGAGACCTGGTTGCCAATGAGATTATTACGATCCATGGCATTATCAACGGCACCACCAACTACATCCTCACTAAGATGACACAGGAGGGATCTGACTTCGGAGAAGTTCTGAAAGAGGCTCAAGAACTAGGCTACGCAGAGACCGACCCCACAAACGATGTAGAGGGAATTGATGCAGCGTACAAACTGGCTATCCTATCCACTCTCGGTTTCCGGGCTGTTGTAAAAGACGCGGACGTCTATCGCGAGGGCATTACCAAACTTACTGCCCAGGACTTCACGTACGCCAGCGAGTTGGGTTACACCATCAAGCTGCTTGCCATCGCCAGCAAAGACAATGGCGCCGTGCAGGTCAGAGTGCATCCTGCGTTCGTTCCTGAAAACGTGATGATCGCGAAAGTGGACGGTGTGTTGAACGCAGTAGAGATCCAAACTGACCTTGCAGGGCGAGTGCTGTTCCACGGTCGTGGGGCAGGGGACATGCCAACAACCAGCGCTGTGGCCGCCGACATGGTAGACATTGCTCGCAACGTTGTAGGCAACGTAGTTCCTCCTCCTCCCCTGAGTCTTTCCGACGATATTCGTATCAAGCCCATGAGTGAACTTGAGACCAAGTACTACGTACGGCTCAATGTGGCAGAACGGCCAGGGGTATTTGCCCAGATACTGGACCTACTGGGAAAACAGGAGATAAGCATCGCGTCCGCCATACAGAAAGAGACGTATGAGGAAGCACAAACTGCTGAGATCGTACTGATGACTCACCGAGCGAAGGAGTCTTCTGTGCAGGAGGCCCTGCGATTGATTAGCGAGCTGGAAGTGGTAAATTCTGTCGGGAATCTTGTGCGCGTAGAGGAGTGGGACTAGACCGCCCATATTCTGGCAAGTTCTCAATTAAGGAGAGGCATGGCTACTGCAAAATATTACACCTGGACTCGCTGAAGCTCTTGTAAGAAAGTGAAGGCGTCGCTTTCACAATGGGGAGTTGAGCTGGACGAGAGAGACTTCTTCCAGGACCAGTTCACCGAAGCCGAACTTCGAGAACTGCTGGGAGAAACACCTGCGTCAGCAGTGTTCTCCTATAAAAGCCCTTCAGTCAAAAAGATGGGCCTCAAAACAGATGAACTCTCGGAAGACGACCTTATCCGCCTGATGCTGGAGGAGCCCCGCCTCATTCGCAGACCGCTCATCAAAGTAGGCGACCATGTGTTGGTAGGTACCGACAAGAAGGCCATGGCAGAGGTCTTTCCTCAATAGCCGTATTTAATCGTTTGCTTCTACTTCAGCGTATGTAGCTTGATATCCGGTAGCGACCCCACTAAAGAAACCCAGTAGCTGGCTCGAGAGGGTACCGCTTCCAATTGCAAACCCTTCAACTGATCTGAAATTGCCTTTCCGCTCTCGTTCCACACGCTCTTTGTCTCGTCATCAACCAGCGTGCTATCCATCAGACTGAAGCCAAGAGAACGACCATACACATCTGCAAAGGAGGCAAAGCAGGATGGGCCGCTCTGTCTAATAATTACCACTATATCTCGATTGGCCACGGAGTCGTTGATTACAGAATCGGGACTTCCCGTCAATCTATACGCCCCGTGTCGCTGTCCTACTTGGACCGCGAAAACCTGGTCACCGGATGACAGACGGTCATCCAAATTACTCTCGTCAATTGGAAATGCGAAGCGTCCTGAATTTACTATCTCTTGATAACTCTTGAAGGAATCGCGGTCGTATGGATTCCCGAAGCCCTTGCCCAAAAGGCCCTGGTCTTTGCTCAATACCTAAGTTTCCGGATATAGCTCCTTCCACTGGCCCCATTCCGTAATCGACGACGGCAGCAACGTCAGGCGCTGGCCAGACATAGGCCCAACGATGGCCTCACCCAATACCTGAAACCAGTAGATCCAGGCTGGTAGTCGTACATCACAAGGTCAGGCTGGTAAAGAGCGCTGGTATTGCCAAACAGAAGTACCTCTCCAGCCAGTTCCCTATCGTATACAGCCCCACTTGCACGCAGTGGGCAATATGAAATCAACACAGGCCGTCTGTCTATGACATCGTTAACGATCTCGTGCAGATTCAACATCTTGACAGTGTATGAGAAGGCGTTACCACTTTCGGGCCCCACGTAACCAATGACCAGATCCGTGTCCCTCATCCAGTCGCCCTTCTTTGCCGGATCGTACTTGGGCTCGTAAATCGGCTTGATCAGGCCACGCAGTGCTCCGATTGTGCCGGCATCTGCCTCGGACAGTCTTACGAAACCGTCTCTGAAAGTATCGAAAACGACATCCTCCACTGGCACTATGGAAAGGCTGATATCCACTGCCAGAGGAGGCTCTGTTGGCGATCTCAGCTCAGGCACATGGCCAGAAGCCAACTCTGATATCGGATCGGTAACCTCAAAAACGGGTGCTGGACCGATGTCTGATTTCGTCAGCGGAGGCGAAGAGGATTGATCAACGAGTGTTAGCGAAGCTGGTGTAATTTGACCAGCGCCTACCTCCAGATCAGTTGAACGATCTGACGCCGAACACGATAGGGCCAGAGGTTTCTTGCAGACGCCATAATGTTGATTTACCCTTTAAGGCAACACAAATCATTAAGACCCGGTTCACAATCGCTTAAAGGGGTTGAACATTTCGACCATGTTTGACAGGATATGTCCATGAAAA
>CAJWRP010000433.1 GCA_913046025.1 uncultured Chloroflexota bacterium | reverse complement strand
TGCGTAAGTTAGCCTGGGAAACGGCTTGATTATCCACTTATCCGGGAACAACGTCGAAATTAGCTTGGTGTACAACTCCTCGGTGAGATTAAGTACATCGTCCTCTTCCACAAAGCTCATCTCGAGGTCGAGTTGGGTAAACTCAGGCTGCCTGTCCGCACGGGGGTCCTCGTCCCTGAAGCATTTGGCGATCTGGTAGTAGCGCTCAACGCCTGCCGCCATTAGCAACTGCTTTAGCTGCTGTGGCGACTGGGGCAGCGCATAGAAACGACCTGGGTATAGCCTGCTGGGCACAAGGTAGTCGCGAGCGCCTTCCGGGGTGCTTTTTATAAGTATAGGGGTCTCAATTTCAAGAAAGCCTCGTTCGTCCAGGTAGTCACGGGTGAACTTAACAAACTTGTGACGCATGATCAGCATGTCTCGCATGGACGGTCTGCGCAGGTCCATGTAGCGATACTTCAGGCGAATGAACTCGTCTACTTCGCTCTCCTCGTTGATATAGAAGGGAGGAGTCTTGGACTCATTTAGGACCGTCAACTGAGAGATGACGACTTCCACATCACCAGTGGCCAGATTCGGGTTTTCGCTACCTTCCGGACGCTTGGTCACCTCACCTATGACTTGGATGACCCATTCGTTCCTTAGCTGCTCGGCCGTGTTATGCGCTTCTGCAGCCTGCTCCGGGTTGAAAACGACCTGGACCAGGCCTTCTCGATCACGAAGGTCTATGAATATCAGCTTGCCGTGGTCCCTGCGGCGATTCACCCAGCCGGCCAGTGTCACTGTCTTACCTATGTGTTCGGTACGTACGTCGCCACAGCTGATCGTCTTAAGCAAGTTTGCTCCCCTTAGGTGATGCCTTTGAAATCGTTGACCGAGGCGGCCAAGGCTCGTTCATTGGTTCCACGCCTGTTGGGCGAGTCTAATGGATGAGCGGCAAGACCACAGTTCGGCTTAAGTTGTAGCAAGATTATACAGGTTTCAAGCAGTTAGAGACGAAAAATGGCGTCCCCACATATTTGCGGGACGCCATTAATTCAAAGTCTCTGGTGAGTCAGATGAGGAACCTTACGCGCCGGAGCCGAATCCGCGTTTCTTCACACTCAAATTGACAAAAGTTTCTGTTCTGCGGACACCAGCGATGGATCCTACCTTTGTGCGCAGGAAAATCCCCAAACCTTCAGAGGTTGGTAGTGCGACCCATGCGAAAATATCGTAGGCACCGGTAGTTACAGCGGCCCAGCTAACCTCCTCGAGTTTGGAGATTTCCTCCGCGGCCGTGTCAATCCTGTCCGGGTCTACCATCACGCCGACCAGAGCCTCTGACCTGTATCCTAGTTTGTCGGCATCCAGCATCGCAATCACGTGGATATACTCTTCGTCGACAAGGCGCTTCAGCCTTCTTCTGACTGTTCCTTCAGTGACACCTACTTGTCTAGCAATGGCCGCATTTGATGCTCTCCCGTCTTCCTGGAGCATCGAGATTATGTTTGAGTCCAAATCATCCATATTTCATAGTTCCTCAGAGATTCAAGCTATTGACTTAAATCTTACTAATTCTGTGAGGTAATTATTAAGATATTCCTCTGATATGGGTTAATACCTTATAATATTCGTAGGTTAAGAATGAGACTAGAGGGTTAAATTAATGAATAAGTTTTACATTCTGCCAATTAATTAATCTTAGAGTATAAATCGATGTTCAGGCCTATCGAATATTAACATGCAGGCCTCAGTATATTGTCAATTAGTTGCATGTACAACATAGGAGAAACTCTGAGGGCGTGACATTTTTAGGAATTCGTAGCGGGAAAATTGGTGATGGTTAATGAACCGGAGAGAATTCTCCGTGCATACTTGGTTCTAAAAACGACGAAGCGAGAACCAGAATGCGGCAGCGATGCTGAGCATTACGTAAGGATGCAGGCCGTAGGTATGTTGAAGGGTGTAAGTAATGATGAAGACAGCCACAAGAACGGAACAGGCACTAACGATTTTAAGGAATCTTCCCTTTTTCCGATTAACAGCTAAAGAAATCAGTTCTCCAATAGCAAGCCCAATTCCAATAATGGCGGCGACCTGAGGATATGGATATAGCCGAGCTATGAATTCTGATAGGGTCCACAATGTCAAAAGCCAGAAACCGCCGCCCAGGACAACGGCTGACACAACACCTGCAGCAATACCTCTGACAATGAAACTCGCGGTCACGTTATAGGTGGGTATAGGCGTGGACCTGGCACATGTAGGGCAGCGAGCTCCGACTGGAGTCTGCACCATGCAATCGCTGCAAATGTATTCCTCACATCGGCTGCATCTGAGATTGGTCTTGTTTTTGGGGTTTCTAGGGCAGTAATTTATTTGAGTCATAGATTATAAACTAGTTCTTGAACGTAGAATCTGGCATGCGATTGGTCCATTCATCTTTTTGGGACGTATCTCTGTCCCATAATATGCGATAAAGGTAGACATGGAATCGCCCGACGCCGGGGTCCGGCGGCTCCCAGTTAGCCATGAGCCTTTTGGCCAGTAAAAGCGCTCCTATAGCCAGTGTCATCGCTATGATTTCTACTGGACGATGGAACAGGAAGGCCATTACAGGTAGTGCTAGCAGCGAAACAAATGTCAAAAGACCAGAATCTCTGAAAATCAGCCTGCCTACTACACCAACCACAACTCCAAGTATAAGGTACTCCTGCCATAGCCCGAAGACTACAAGTAGACCTATGGCTGTGGCAACTCCCCTACCCCC
>CAJWRP010000432.1 GCA_913046025.1 uncultured Chloroflexota bacterium | reverse complement strand
TGGGCAGGTTCTCTACCTCAGGCACAACCTTAATTGAGACGAAGACAGGGCCTTCTTCGTTCAGTATCGCCTCGATGCTGGTGGTAAATTCCTCCAGGTCTTCAAAGTGATGGGTCGAAGCGTATCCAGCTCCCCTGGCCAAAACCGTGTAGTCGATTTCATCGGAGTTAGGGACTGGCTGACCACCAGTGGTGGCGTAACACTCGTTGTCCATCAGAATGTGATAAAAGTTCTTGGGCTTCTTGCCAGCTATGCTGGCAAGCACACCCAGGTTCATCAGCAGCGCACCCTCAGAATCGAACATGACAACCTTTTCGTCCGGGAGACCTAAGGCCAACCCGAAGGTCGCCGAGGTGTTGTGGCCCATCGCACCACCAAGAGTGATGTCTCGATTCTCGTTTCCGGTATAGTCACGCCAGTGCTTTCCCGACGTTCCGTTGACACTAACTATTGCGTTACCTCGATAAGGCTCAAACGCCTTAAAAACATCTTCTGCATTAATCATTACTGTTCCTTTTTTTGAATTGTAAGCAAAGCACTGTGGCTATGCTGTTGTCGTTCGTCAAGCAGCCCTTAAGGTGTCGTACGTATCGCCCTTCCCACGTCGACGGTCAACGCATGACACCGTTTTCATTAACAGCTGTCATGCAAATTTCATCGGCCAAAATTCCAGCTACTTCCATACTGATTGGTAAGCCGGACATGCAAAACTAGCGGTTGAAGCCGTGGTACTCGTCGCCGATTAGGACCACAACTGGCCGTCGAGTCTTCTTAGCTTCTTCAAATGCCGATGAGATTCTATTGCCATCCTCGTCATGCTCAACCAGGAAGTACTTGATTCCAAAGGCGTGCAGGAAGGGCTCAGTGTAAACTGCTGCTGTGTCCGGAGTAATCCCACGGCGTGTCCAGCCTCTGTAGCCGACCACCATTACCAGAGGGAAGCCGGCGTCCAATGCCATACCTCGTATGGAGTCGCCAGATTCCATCATGCCGGTGTTCTGAATTAGCACAACAGGCGTTCTGCCTGCTACGTTGAGTCCCAGGGCCACACCCATGGACTCGCCTTCTCGGGAGACTGGAACGATGTCCAGCCAGTCCTCTCGAGCCATGAGCTCATAGAGGTAATTCGTCTCACTATCGGGAATCGTTATGATGTGTGTGACGCCGTTCTTCTTGAACTCTTCAATCATGGTCTCAGGTCTTAGCACCTGCAGCTGCTGTTCAGCCATCCGCTAAACTCCTTCTTTATTTTGATAATGGGCTCAAGACGTGGAGTTAAGCAGATCGTCCTTTAACTCCGTTAGCTCCTAATTGCGGCCCATTATATGAACGGCGGAGGGAACGGTCAATTTGGCGGGCCGAGTAACTCCGATATCCCCCATAATCGTCAGCCTAAATCCCCACACCCTTTGCCCTCTATACAAAATTAAAAGCTTTTGGTTGCCCAGGCTTTGATCAGGTGGTGGGCGATGGCTATCGGCTGCGGGAGAGTCAGGATCTCGCTTTTGCCATCCAGGGCCTTGAGCACCTCGTCACGCTCGAACCACTGGACGTCAGTCATCTCCTCGTTGTCCATGTTGATCTTCTTGGTTGCCGCTTCCACGATACAGCCAATCATCAGAGACGATGGAAAGGGCCACGGCTGCGACGAGTGGTAACGAACATTCTTTACCTTGATGCCTGCCTCCTCCATAACCTCCCTGGCTACCGCCTCTTCTATGTTTTCACCCTGGTCCATGAAGCCTGCCAACGCAGAGTACGTCCTCATGCGAGCAAGCCGCCCACGGGACTGCCCTAGAAGGCAACGGTCGTTCTCAACATCAGCCACCAGCATTATGACCACGGGGTCGGTCCGGGGGAAGTGCGAAGCGTTGCACTGCGGACACTTACGTACCTGCCCGCCTCGTCCCTTTTCGGATTCGTGCCCACACACGGAGCAGAACCAATGACGCTTGTGCCAGTCTAGCTGCGCGCGGGCCTGAGCAATAATTCCGGCTTCTTCTCCCGGCACCTCTGTTCCTGCCGACCGACAGTCCTGAAACCTGAAATTCTCGTTCTGCTCCAGGTGATTTTCTGCGTCACTGTTGGCCGACACGTCGACCACAAAATGCGCTTTGCCATCCAGCATGCCCAGCAGAATGGGGTCCGAGTCTCCACCAAGCTGAGTCAGGGCGTCCAAAGTGACCCAACCCAAGCGCGGACTGGTATCACCGGATATCAGCACGTTCAGATCATGCATTGGCAAAAACCGACTGGTAGGGTCTTTCGCCCTATCGCTGATCCACTGCTCGTCCCTTCTTTCGGCCTCGCCTCGGTCCAGCGGGTTGCCTGCGAATATGTGCTGATAACTCAATTGTCTGTTCTCCTTATCAGTATCGATGTTAATTGCCGGATCTCAGCCAGAATGAAATTACCGGCCCAGGGCCTTCTTTCCTGCTTCAAGTGTTTCGATGATGCTATCGACATCGAAGACGCAGCCACCCCAGGTGCCGCCCGACGCATTCTGCAATGCCGCCCATAGCCTGGAATCGTCTGGCAGCTGAGGATGCGCCTTCAGGTTATCTTGCATCTCGCGTCGCGCCAACTCCTCGGTACCCCAGTCTACGCCCTTGTTTTGACCGTCCTCGCCCACTAGGTCAATTGTGCCTACGAGATTGAGACGGTCCACGGTGATCTCAATCAGGTCGCCGTCGCGCAGCTTGCCAATAGGGCCACCGGCCAGGGCTTCCGGTCCAACGTGACCAATGCACGCGCCTGT
>CAJWRP010000431.1 GCA_913046025.1 uncultured Chloroflexota bacterium | reverse complement strand
CGCAAACTCCCAACGGAAGAATTCGGCAGCAATGTCGTAAGCATCAGTCAAATCAAAGTGGACGACAGGATGGCCTGCCTCCTCCAAAAGTCTCAACTTGGCATCGGACTCTGCGTTGTTGTCATCAATCATCCGCAGATGCACAAAAAGCCGATCATCGCCATAGGCTTCAGGCCCGAGAAGCGGCTCGTCGGCTATGGGAATGACCCCTTTGCCCTCTTTGCCAGTGCTCTCTGCCAGCAACTGTTCCGCCCATAGTCCAAAACCAGAGATACTTGGCGAGGCCACCAGGGTGAGCTTATTCCGGCCTTGCGCTGCCATGGCCGCCATGGTCGCCCCCAACACTGCTCCCGGGTTTTCTCTGAGAGTTACCTCTGGACGACACTGCGAGGCCATTTCGTCGAGTCTCCGGATGAATTTGTTCAGGTCCATCCCGGCTATTGCTGCGGGCACCAGACCAAAAAATGACTGTACGGAATAGCGTCCGCCAATGTCTGATGGGTTGATGAAAGCCCTTCGAAAGCCATCGCGCTCAGCCAGTGCTTCGAGCGCCGAACCAGTATCTGTAACCGCCACGAAATGGCTGCCGGCCTCTTCTTGGCTCACCGCGGATTCCACCAGAGTCCTGAAGTAGCTGTAAAGAGTGTTGGGCTCAATTGTGCCGCCGGACTTGGAGGAAACTATGAACAACGAATTGGCAGGATCTATGGTCTGACTTACAGAGCGAATCCAGGCGGGCACCGTGGAGTCTAGAACGATGAGCTCTGGATATTCCGGTGAACTGCCGATCACCTGTCGCAGCACTTCAGAACCAAGGCTGCTTCCGCCCATGCCAAGAAGGACTACGTGCCTTATTCCAGCTGCCTTTACGTCATTCGCAAACGTCTTGATGGAATTGACCTGAGTCAGCATGAACCTAGTTATATCAAGCCAACCGAGGCGGTCTGTAATTTCCGTAGGGTCAGGCTTCCAAACCGTGTGATCTTTCGCCCATATGCGACGTATCACATCAGCCTGTTCTACGGCCTCCATGTTTTTTGAGCAGGCCAAATTACTATCGGCTGCCTTCCTTTTCTAACAGCTGCAAACGCTTGGCGTCCACGTTGCCCAGCAACGCGTCGAAGGAATCGGCGAAAGCTTTCACTCCGTCAGCTAGAAGCTTGGAGGTGACCTGTTCCATGCTGACTCCTGCGCTTTGTAGGCCCTGAAGCGCCTTGGAAGCCTCGTCAACGCCACTGGTGAGCGTAATCTTCGGCTTGCCATGGTCAAGGAACGCATCAAGAGTTACGTCAGGAAGAGTGTTCACTGTGTGCTCACCGATTAGCGATTCGACGTACAGGACATCGCTGTAGGTGGGGTTCTTCACGCTGGTACTTGCCCAGAGTGGCCTCTGAACATTTGCGCCTTTGGCCTTGAGAGCAGCAAATCTACTCTGGCCAAAGGTATCGTTGAATTCCCTGTAGGCCAGCTTGGCATTGGCTATCGCGGCTTTACCCAGCAGTTCTTTTAGACCAGCATCACCGCCACTTATCTTGTCGTCCAGTTGGCCGTCGATAGCCGAGTCAACACGACTCACAAAGAAAGACGCCACAGAACCTACCTTACTGACATCACCACCAGTGGAAGCCAGCTTATCAAGACCATCCAGGTATGCTTCCCGAACCTTGGCATACATGTCGAGTGCGAATATGAGCGTGATATTGACGTTGATGCCCTCGCCAATTAGCTGACGTACCGCAGGAATGCCTTCTGGAGTAGCCGGGACTTTGATCATAACGTTAGGTCTATCCAGCTCCGCGAAAAGCCTGCGGGCCTCTGCAGCGGTCCCTTCGGTATCAGCTGCCAGATGAGGATTTACCTCCAGAGAGGCATAGCCGTCGCGACCACCCGTGGCGTCGTAGATTGGCCTCAGCAGGTCTGCAACATCACGAATGTCTTCAATCGCGAGAGCTTCGAATATCTCTGCAGTGCTCTTGCCACCTCGTGCCAAAACAACCATGGCGTCGTCATAGTCCGCGCCACCAGATATTGCCTTTTCGAAAATGCTTGGGTTGGATGTAAGGCCAGTAATCCCTGAGTCTATTAGCTTCTGTAAGTCGCCAGACTTGATGAGTCGCCGGCTAACGTTGTCAAACCAGACGGACTGTCCAAGCTTTTGAAGTTCTTGAATAGAGTTGGTCATATCTGAACCTTTCAATCAGGCTGCCAGCGTAATGCCAGAGCAAGCTGGTCAGCGATTTCAATGGCTGTGATGAGTGAAAAAAGAGCTATGCCAAGAAGAAATCTATCCTCAAATTAGGGTAGCTCGGAGGCTGGCATTCTGCACCGATGCAGGCCCCAAACTATCGATATAGTAGGGCGAATTAATGATTGTTTTTCAGGGGTTGTTAGCCCCAATCATACCACACGAGAATATACCAACCTGCATTAGCTGTGCAAAAGGGTTGCATGCCGATTTTAGACTACCTGATCCACACAAACTCTTCATATGCAATTACGATAATCGAAACAGAATGCACCGATCATTGCTTGGGACTCTGCTGCTTCGATGCAGTTATGGTGTCTAAAGATTTCCCTGTACCAGAGAATCGTACAATCCCGACTGGGCCTCAATCGCTCGCATGTAGACCTTGTTTCGGTCCCTGTCTGGCCGATACGTGATCGCCTTCGTAGGCTCGACGTCGCCTAGCCCCTTCCAAATTCCTAGAGCCTTCAGGGCCATAATGGCGCCTCCTCTAGTGGCAGCCTCAGATACGGTG
>CAJWRP010000430.1 GCA_913046025.1 uncultured Chloroflexota bacterium | reverse complement strand
CGCACAGAGGCATCAGGTCGATGAGGCCTGAGTGGTCCAGCAGTGTGTAGCGGCCCGCAAGCAGGAAGCAGTCGAAGTCGGCCTCGCGGGCGAACTGGGCTAGTGGCTCCCAATAGTTCATGCCAGCGCCAATGGCCTTAATGACGCCTTGGGATCGTAACTCTGCCAAAGCCGGAAATGCTTCGTTCACCACCTGGTCGTGATGGTCGTCTGGATCGTGGACAAAGACGATGTCGATTCTGTCCAATTCAAGGCGCTTGAGGCTGTCCTCTATCGACCTCAGCACGCCGTCTCTGGAAAAATCAAATACCACCTCCATTAGCGGCAAGTTCATGTAAACCTCGTCGGTCTGCGCATCGGCGGTGGGATACAGCAAACGCCCGACCTTAGAGGATAGCACGTAGGAGTCGCGTTCAACGCCTTTGAGGGCTGATGCATAGTACCGCTCACTCTTGCCGCTGCCATAAAGGGGTGCTGTATCGAAGTATCGGATTCCAACGTCCATGCCGGCTGCAATGCTTTCAGTAGCCCTCTGCTTTGCCACGTCTTCTAAAAGCCCGCCGAAAGGCGCACCGCCTAGCCCTAGTCGTGTGACGTAAAGACCCGTGGTTCCTATCTCCGTCTTAGCCAGTGGGTTCATCGCTATCTCCTCACAAAATCAAGAGTAGTCACAGGTCGGCTCATGTTATCCCCAATGTATCTGGATTAATAGACTCAGACTACTTACTTCCACGTGCAAGGGTTGATTGTTATAATCGCAAAAACTGTCCAGGAAAAACGTTGAAGAAACACTGTTCGGTAGGAGTGTTAATGAGAGTCCGCAAGGCCGTTATTCCCGCCGCCGGATTCGGCACCCGGTTTCTGCCAGTAACGCGCACCATTCCCAAAGTGATGCTTCCGGTCATAGAGCTTCCAGCCATACATTACGCCGTGGAAGAGGCGGCTAAAGCAGGTATTGAACACGTTGTGTTAGTAATTTCCCGAGGCCAGGAAGCAACTAACGATTATTTCGGCAGTGTTCCTGCTCTGGAGAAGGCGTTGAAGGAGCGTGGCAATGCTCCGCTGCTGGAACGAATGCTGGCAATCAGCAACATGATGGAGACCAGCTTCGTGTACCAGGATGAGCCTTTGGGGCTGGGCCATGCGGTGCTTAAGGCCAAAGACGAAGTTGGCAACGAGCCTTTCGCTATATTTCTTCCAGACGATATTATCTGGAGCGACTCACCGACCATTGGCAAGATGATAGAGATTTACGATGAGCGTGGAGGCGCAGTGGTCTCGGTCAAAGAGGTCCCTGACGAGGCGGTTTCCAGTCTTGGCATTGTGGACCCGGAGCCCATCAGTGATAACCTGTCCAGCATCAAGCGTATGGTTGAGAAGCCAAAGCTGGAGGATGCGCCGTCCAACCTGGCCATCATTGGCAGGTACGTGGTGCCTCCGGAGATATTTGGAGAGATAGAGCGTACTACTCCAGGTGCAATAGGCGAGATTCAGCTCACGGATGCTCTGGACGCCATACGGCGATCCCGAGGTGCTTACGCCTATAAGTTTGACGGTGAACATTTCGATGTTGGAACGCCGCTGGGCATGCTAAAGGCATCTGTCTACACAGCCCTGCACAGAGATGATCTTGCCAAAGATTTCAAGAACTGGATAAAAGAAAACATATAGATTTGCCGCAGTTAACAGGAGGATTATATATGGAAAAGGCATTAGCAGGCGTGAAGATCGTTGACCTGACACAGTTCGAGGCCGGCACGTCATGCACCCAAATGCTGGCATGGTTCGGGGCCGATGTCGTGAAAATAGAGGAGCCTACTCGCGGAGACCCTGGCCGTAATGCCATGGGCTCTCGTGCAGACAGGGACGCCGAGTATTTCCTGAACCTGAATGCCAACAAGCGCAGCCTCACGCTGAACCTGAAGTCGGAAGAAGGCAAGGAGATCCTGTTCGACCTGATCAGACAGGCTGACATTATGGCCGAAAACATGGCTCCAGATACGTTGGAGCGTCTGGGACTGGGCTATGATGCCCTCCGGCAAATCGACCCACGGATTATCTATGCCACGATTAAAGGCTTTGGTACTTTCGGACCGTGGAGCGGCTATAAAAGTTTCAACTCCATTGCACAATCGACCGGCGGAGCGCTGAGCATCACCGGTTTAGCGGATTCGCCGCCGCTCAAACCCGGTCCAACGATTGGGGATACGGGCACGGGCATCCACTGTGCGGTAGGTATTCTCGCGGCGCTGCTACAGCGCGGGAAAACCGGCCAGGGCCAGCACGTTGAAGTTTCCATGCAAGATGCCGTAGTCAATTATATGCGCGTGCCTCTGCGGCATCATATCCAGACCGACGCGGTCGTCCAACGCAACGGCAACCGCCTCAGCCATGCAGCGCCAACAGATACCTATCCATGCGCCCCAGGCGGTCCGAATGACTACGTCTATTTGATGGCAACCACACCACGTATGTGGGAAAACATATTACGTACAATTGACCGCGAGGATCTGATTGACGACCCGCGTTATACGAGTATGTCCGAGCGGAACATACGTTTTGACGAGGTGTATGACCTCATTAAAGCCTGGACAACACAGCATCCCAAGTTTGTGGTCATGGAGCGGTTTGGGAAGGCAGGGGTGCCCTGCGGGGCGGTCTTTGATTCACAAGATATCCTGACTCACCCGCAGCTTCGGGAACGCGGTATGGTGGCAACCATCGAACACCCGACTCGGGGGTCCATTACGATGCCCGGCT
>CAJWRP010000429.1 GCA_913046025.1 uncultured Chloroflexota bacterium | reverse complement strand
TGATGGCATTCAACTGGGCCGAACGTTATCAAGGGCCCGTCATACTGCTAAGTGAGCATATGCTCTCCGAGCGCCGACAGAACATTCCCAAGCCGGATCTTAGCAAGTTAGAGGTAGAGAATCGAAAGACCTACACCGGCAGCAACGGCTATCAGAGGTACGACGGCTGGGAGTTGTCTCCGATGCCTATCCCTGGTAATCCCGGAAGTTACATCGCCAACGGCAGCGAGCATGATGCCATGGGGGACACAACACACCTGGCCGAGCGCCACATTCAGATGACCGAACGCCGTTTCAGCAAGCTTAAGTTGTTGGAAAACGAGTCTTACGAGAGCACCAATACTGATGCCTCTATAGCGATCATGCCTTGGGGAGGCTCAAAGGGACCCGCTTCCGGAGCCTACAATCAGCTTCAGGCGGACGGGGCGGATCTGGGATGGTACTACACAATGTACCTCAATCCACTGCGCAAGGAGCTTCTCGAAGAGTTGAAGCAGAAGGACCTAGTCATTGTTCCAGAGTTGAATTACATGGGGCAGTTTTCTAGCGTACTTCGATCTCAGGGCGTGAAGGCAGAGTCGATTACCCAGTACACTGGCTTGCCTTTCAAGGTTGGAGAATTAGCGCAGCGCATATCGGAACGGGTAGCGCAGGAGAACAAAGAGGGAGTGACGGTATGAGCGCAAAGAATCCAGAATACGATTTCAAGTGGTGCCCTGGCTGTGGCGACTTTGGCGTAAGGCGAGCCATTGAAGCCGCCTTTCAACAGAGACAGGCCGAGAACGAAAAACCAATGGAGAATAATGTTGTTGTGGCGGGCATTGGGTGCTCCGGCAACATGGTGCACCTGATAGAAGGTGATCAGCCTTACGGCATTCATGGCATTCACGGCAGGAGCCTTCCTATCGCCATGGGCGTGAAAATGGGTAACCCAGACCTCAATGTTATGGTTGTAGCGGGTGATGGTGACTTCCTTAGCATCGGCCAGGAGCACATAGCACCTCAGGCTGCACGAAACCTGAACATTACGGCCGTGGTTATGGATAACGCCGTTTATGGCCTCACCAAGGGCCAGAGTTCTCCAACCACGAAACTAGACACAGTAACCAGTTCTACTCCCTTCGGGAAGTCTGAGCAGGCCCTTAATCCTCTGAAGCTTTATCTTACGTTGGGTGTCTCGTACCTGGCCTCCCACGTATCAACCAGGGTTAAGGATTTGGGCACGACCATAGCTGACGCAATGAACCACAAAGGCTTTTCCATTGTGCACGTGCAGTCGCCATGCACTACTTACAACAACACCTTCATGGAGCTTAAAGGTAACGTCAAGCAAGGCATTGCGCCACTGGCTTGGGACATTCCAGAGCAACATGATGCCTCAGACTTGGAGCAGGCGTTTGAGGTGGTGAATCAGGGCGGAGTGCCACTAGGTGTCATTTTCAGGGACTCTGATCGGCCAGAGTTGCAGGACAAAGTTGATGAGATCAACAGCAAGTCCTTCGAACGCAAGATAGATAGCATCATCGATTCATTTGCCATTTAGCCAGGTCACAAAAACAGTGAGTAGGTCAAGATGAACATAGAGGCGGCGTTATGGCGCCGCCTCTATGTTTTTTTAACGTGCGATCTTAGTCAAAGAGGCCAATGTGAGCACTCAAGCTTTCGCAGAATCGTCCGGCATCGGCCTAGGTGGACTTTCCTTCCTGGATAGGTATCTGACGGGCTGGATATTTTTGGCGATGGCCGTGGGCGTTGGCATAGGATATTTTTGGCCAGGCGTGGCAAGCTTCACAGAATCGTTTAACATTGGTACTACCTCCATTCCAATTGCCGTGGGCCTCATCCTCATGATGTATCCTCCACTGGCTAAGGTGCGCTACGAGGAGCTCGGTGAGGTGTTCCGAGACTGGCGCATCCTAGGTCTTTCCCTCGTGCAGAATTGGCTTATTGGGCCGGTGCTGATGTTCCTGCTGGCGATACTTTTTCTGAAAGCTTACCCGGAATTAATGATAGGCGTGATCCTGATAGGGTTGGCCCGCTGTATCGCCATGGTGCTGGTGTGGAACGACCTTGCCAAGGGCGATAGCCAATACGCGGCAGGGCTGGTTGCGCTGAATTCTATATTTCAGATACTCTTTTACTCTGTCTTTGCCTACGTCTTCATAACCGTATTGCCCACCTGGTTTGGACTGGAGGGTCTGGCAGTCGATGTCACCATAGGGCAGATAGCGCAGAGCGTGGGCATCTACCTGGGACTTCCCTTCGCGGCTGGCCTGCTAACCCGTGTTGTGCTGCTGAGCATCAGAGGCAAGGTCTTCTATGAAGAGGTCTTCATTCCCAAGATCAGCCCAATTACATTGATTGCGCTGCTGTTCACCATACTGGTCATGTTCTCCCTCAAGGGCGAGGTGATCGTTCAGATTCCGTTGGACGTGGTAAGAATTGCGATTCCCTTGGGCATCTACTTCGTTGTGATGTTCCTGGTGTCCTTCTATATGGGCAAGAGGCTTGGCGCGGACTATTCGAAGAGCACAACCATAGCGTTCACGGCATCCGGGAACAACTTCGAGCTGGCAATAGCTGTGGCGGTCGGAGTATTCGGCATCGGCTCGGGCATGGCGCTGGCCGCGGTTGTTGGACCACTGGTGGAGGTTCCGGCGTTGATAGGCCTCGTGAACGTAGCCCTGTTTTTCCAACGCAAGTACTTCAAGCCTCAAGAGCCTGCGACGGTACTCTTTGTCGATTAGCGGGTCTTAGATAAATTGCATAAATTG
>CAJWRP010000428.1 GCA_913046025.1 uncultured Chloroflexota bacterium | reverse complement strand
GGCCGCGAGACGTCGTCGCGCATCACCGACGTTACGTCGACAGAGTGTCCAGTCGCCTCGACGCCTTCTGTATCCACCTGCGTCAGCGCGTGGAACTGGTCCATGATGTTCGAGAGGTCGTTGCGCATATTCTGAACGTCCTCGTCGGTCATGCCTATGCGTGCCAGCAGCGCAATGTGCCGGACGTCCGCTTCGGATAGTTGTGAGTTTTCCGTCATTAGTTTTTAGTGGCTCCGCGACAGGTTGATTGCCGTATTAAATTGGTCTGGTTGCCTCGTGAAGTGTAGCAAAGCGATGGTGGAGCGGCAATTGAAATAAGGAATGTGTAATTCACTCGTATCGCTGCGGTAGAGTAGGGGCATGTGGAAGTCAGCATCTGAATACATACCCGAATTACTACATCGATGAGGGGTCCTTGGGATATCAATGGTTCCCACTATCATAATGGCTGGATTTGACCTTTCAGACACTACCGAAATAGTCTTCGTGACCCTCCCCATTTGGTTACTTAGGTCTCTATGGGTTGCTGGTTTCATATGCACTCTCACTGTTGCGCCGTTCCTCGTATTTTATAAGGTAAGGCTAGCTAGGGATGTTACGAAAGAAGACAAGAGCTCCGACCAAGGACCTCAATTGGCTACACCCGGACTGAACATCGAACAGCCCTACTTTGTTAACTCGACACGAGACCTGGAGAATCACAAAGTAAGCTTATTTGTGGGTGAGTTCTTTTCAGGCAGCTCCACAGTTGCCCAGCATATGAAAGTTAAAGTATTGGAGACTGAAATGGACACTCTGAGTTAGCGTCCGTTTCGGGTCTCATCGGGCGGCGTCAACTTCACAATAGAAGTAGGAATGAAAGATTGGATGGATAATAGAACTTGTACGGCTGAAATTCTTGCCTTTATAGAGGACGGCGCCTAAAAGTTCAGTAGTTTCGACCTCAGGGTCTAAATGGCACTTGGTACCGACCATATCCATCCAGTATTTTGACATACCCACTCCTCATCCCTAAGATGAAACCATGTCTCACGATATCCACAAAACGCAAAAAAAGCGAATAGGTATTGCCGGGTGCGGCACCATCGGGCGGAAGGTCGCCATCAAGCTAGACCAGGGCAGGGTTCCGCGCGCAACGCTGGTCGGCATGACCAGCCGCAGTCAAGATAAGGCCCACGCCTTCGTCGCTACTCTACAAAAGCCAGTGCCAGTACTGCCTCTGGACGAGCTGGTGCAGCTGTCGGACATCGTTGTGGAGGCGGCCACCGGAGCAGCGCTGGAAAAGATCGCCACCGAGACACTCAAGGCGGGCAAGGACCTCATGGCCCTCAGCGGCGGTGCTTTGTTGGACAGGCACGACCTTTACAACCTGGCTTCGGACAACGGCGCGACGATTTACGTACCTTCAGGAGCCATCGCCGGGCTGGACGGCGTGGTGTCGGCCTCGGCAGGTCGCATCGACTCTGTCACCATGACCACACGAAAGCCGCCGGGTGGCCTCAAGGGCGCACCTGGCGTGGCGAACCTGGATTTCGATCTGGACGACATGACTGAGCCTCGCATCGTGTACGAGGGTCCCACAGCCAAAGCATGCAAATTATTTCCGGCCAACGTTAATGTGTCCGCGGCGCTCAGTATGGCGGGCATTGGCCCCGACAAAACGACTATACGCATCTACGCCGATCCCACCGTAACGAAGAATACTCACGAGATTGTGGTGGAGGGGGAGTTCGGGCGGCTGGCTATCAAGATAGAGAATACGCCGTCGTCGACGAACCCACGCACGGGCGTGCTGTCGGCCCTTTCAGCAATAGCGTCCCTAAAAAAGATTACCTCTCCCCTCCAAATCGGCACTTAGTTTTTTCGATTGTGGGCGAATCATGTTCCGCGTTGCGGAAGTGGGTGTTGAAAAAAGCCCTTCGTGCTGAAGATAGTTTTCGTAGACAGGGTCACGTTCCTTGTAGCAGTCGCAGTCGTTGAGCTAAGCGGATATGCCAAGTGAGGTGTTATTTAATGTTCACTTCCAGCCTTCAATGTGCGTTTGTTATGCAAAGCTGTCTTTCTAAAGAGTGGTTCGCGGGAAAGAACGGACACACCCATTTCATAACAGACTGGTCATATATACAGAATTAAAAGGAGAACAAAATGAAAGTCGAAGAGATTGGAGAGATGCTTGTGGCGCAGGAGAAGCGTGTCTCAGTGGCTGAGGCCGACACCTGCGGACTGGTGGGCTACATGCTCAGCACCGTGCCCGGCTGCTCATCATGGTTTCCCGGCGGCGTCATCGCCTATACAGGCGGACTGAAACAGAGCATCCTGGGCGTATCTGACGAACTATACAACACCAAGGGCAGCGTCAGCCCCGAGATGGCCATCGCCATGGCCGCTGGTGTTCGCGACCTCACCGGCACCGACTACGGCCTTTCGGTCACGGGCGTGGCTGGCCCAACAGGCGGGAAGTCTGGCCTGCCGGTCGGCACCTTCTACATAGGCGTAGCAGGACCGGATGGACTTGAAGTGGCGGAGCGCATTCACACCGACGCAGGTGACCGCGATGGCAACAAGCGCCAGTCTGCCCAGGCTGTGCTGGACCTTCTAGGAGAGCAACTCAAAAAGGCGTCGTAATCAGTCAGCTTTTAACCATCAGCAATCAGCCCAAACGGCGCATTCGCAAAAGGTTTACAAACAAATACGGGGCCGCTTAACAAAGCGGCCCCGTTAACATTCTTTGAATTGCCTACAATGCAACCCATCCCGGTTCGCAAAAACAAATCAGGACAG
>CAJWRP010000427.1 GCA_913046025.1 uncultured Chloroflexota bacterium | reverse complement strand
GTGCTTACGCCGGACATTCGCGTAAAGGACAAGACCGCGACGCTGTACAAGAGCCTGACTGATGCCAATTACACCAGAGGAGCGCTTTCTCACAAGCTGGAGGCTCGCATTCAAGGCGGGGGAGACGTTCCACCACAATTCCTGTTCAACGCCTTCGATGACGTGGCCTTTGCGGCTTTCCCTGGCCTGGATGTTTACTGGAACGCCTTGCACTCGCTAGGTGCCCGGGAGATTCATCTTGCGGGCAGTGGCCCCACTATCTACGCTCCCGTGTCAAAAAGGGAGGTTGGCTCCACTTTGCAGTTATTGCTGCAGCACCAGCACAAGTGGAATGCGCACCTGGTATCCCTGGTAGGCGCAAGAGACGCCTTTAGCGAGGTCATGCCATACTAAGTCTCATAGCGTCCGGCGCAATGATAGGTCTATTAATGGCCTCCGTATTTATCACCTTCGGCGAACTGATGCTGTTCTTCCTGTACAAGAACCGCACACCGTCTATGGAGCGTTTCTTTAAGACGATGCCGCCAGCCCGATTGGCCATGGCAATTGTCGCAGTGTCTTACCCCACTTGGGCAGGACTGGGCGCCATGTTCGCTCTCTTGTTCTTGGTTAGCTCCAATGAGGCGCCAGGCGGAGGGTTAGGAAGCCCCAACCTTATCTACACGATGGCTGTGCTGGTTATCTCGCTAATGATGGCAGCGCCAATCATGTACCTGCTTCGACAAGTAATGCTGGGTGTCGTGGCCCTTACGATTACATTCATTGGGCTGTTCGGCTGGCTCATGCCGTACTTCGTAAGGTAGTATTGCCAACATAGCCACCTGGTTTTTTTTAGATTGCATTGGAGTTTCCAGAACATTTGAAGAAATTTGACTTACATGTGCACACGGTCCGGGGCAGCAGCGACAGCAGCCTCACTCCTGAGCAGTTGATAGAGGAGGCGCAGCGCATCGGGCTCGACGGCGTATGCCTTACCGAACACGGTGGAGGTTGGGAGACACAGGACCTGGAGGACACGTTTCGTGATGCGGGCCTCACGGTGATAAGGGCGCTGGAAGTCGATACGGACATGGGCCACATTCTGGCCTTCGGACTTCATCGACACCTTAGTGGAATTAACGTGGCCAGCGAACTGCGGAAAGCAGTTAACAAGGCAGGGGGAGTCATGATCTCTGCTCACCCCTTTCGGAACCTCTTTAATAGACCCCCGTACAACGTGAACCTTCTATACAAAAACTCCAAGAGAAAAAGCCCGGAAACGGCCGAAGAGGCGTCGGGTCACCCGCTGTTTCAGCTTGTCGACGATATTGAGGTTGCCAACGGTTCAAATACGGAGCAGGAGAACCTGTTCACTTTGGAAGTAGCGACGCGCCTTGGCATGGGGGGCACAGGAGGTAGCGACGTTCATTCCATCCACGGCCTCGGTAAGTGCATCACCATGTTCGACGGCGATATCAAAGACGAGTCGGACCTGATTGAGGCGTTGAAAGCCAAGGCCTTTAAGCCGGGAGAGAACCTGCATAAGGGTGACCTGCAACCCTTTAGTCTTTAGATTCGCGAGGCAGCTTTTGCCAGCTTCTTAAATTCAGCGCTGGTAACTAGCTGACCTTGGCCTCATCACGAAAGAACGTCGCCATTCGATCGGCGATCTCCGCTGCAGTGTCCTTCTGCAGATAATAGGCGGCGTTTTCTATCACCTGGAACCGACCGTTGGGCGCCATCTCTGCGATGCGCTGACCCTCCGCCACTTTATTGAAGGCCAGATCTTTGTCCGAAAACATCACCAGAACCGGTATGTCCCATAGCCGAATTGTGTCTTCGATATCCTTGATGTACTGCTTTTCAGCGCTGGCGTCCGATGGTCGCTTGATCATTAGTTTGCCGCCGAATGACATCTTTCGGAACAAGTCCACCTGTTTAGACAAGAAACTGGAGAAGCCACCGCTTTGAAAGATGAGTTTGAAGAAGAGGAGTATGGGCATAATGGTGACCAGCGTGTTTAGGATGACCAGGGTTTTGATGTTGGACTGATGGCCTATGGCGTAGCAGAGGCTAATAGGACCTCCCCAGTCTTGACCAACTACTGTTACGCTTTCGAGGTTCAGCTTTTCGACTAGACCAGTGATTAATTTTACGCGCCTCCGCAGGGTATAGTCAGACTCCTTTGTAGGCTTGTCGGAGAGGCCGAAACCCATCAGGTCAGGAGCAATGCAACGACAACCGGCAGCTACCAGAGGTGGGATCCTCATCCTATAAAGGTAACTCCGTGTCCGCTGACCATGCATCATCAAGATCGGTGGGCCGGAACCTTCGTCTACGTAATGAAGCCGAATGCCTCGACTTCGACGTAGTTTTCTTTGAACGGAAACTCGAACCGCTCGGTCATTTTTTCTCCTTCGACAGGCGCCTTATTAGTCCGCGAGATAGGTCCTGTTAGCTGAATTATCAATTAAGAGAGGAGTGCTCTGCGCCAATGCCTTAAAATACAACAATTGGCTACGAAAACCAGAGAAATATCCTCGCGTATAGTTGTTAAGACTAGAGAGATGTAGATTTAAGTTGTCAATTGCGCTGTGCGATTGCCAATGACGAACGGCTGTCAAAAAGGCCTCTTACCTTACATTGAGCGTAATCAAGATTTGCTATCCCCGCCATACGGCGATATCCTTTCGCCGAATGGCGGTTCGACTTATCACCCGTGGTATTTTCACTGGGAGGCGCAGCATGGTAACCCCTAATCCGATAGTTCGACGTTGGCGTTCTGAAGCAACGGCCGATCCCGAAGGCTTCTGG
>CAJWRP010000426.1 GCA_913046025.1 uncultured Chloroflexota bacterium | reverse complement strand
GCAATATTGATGAATCAACAGGAGCCTATGTCATCACTATCTCCGGACAATAACCCCCGATAGCATCCTCGCTATTCATCCAACAGCCCAATAGCTTCCTCTAAGTGATTAGCTGTAATTGACAGAATCCAACGGCTAGGAGCCCCATGGGGGGTAGGGAGATTAATCTCAAACTCACAATATTATTCCTTCTGCCCGTAGCATTTATGTCGCTGAAGGGTGATGGGCAGGAAGAAGACCGTCGCGCCCGTCCAGTACGACCCACTGGCCGGGGTGTTCATCACCATGCTAATCAGGGCTATCCACCAGCCGTAGAATATACGCGGGCGCAACCTATCAGAAAATTTCACTGATTCACTGTTCTTGGCAGTTTCAACAAGGGCAGAATCAGAGCGCCCGCCAGCACGACCGCACCTCCATACAGGAAAGCGTTGGGGGTGGCGTCTGTGGCGTCAACTATCATGCCCGCGAACAGTGGCGAGAAGGCTCCGAGGAAGGACGCGCCGTAGATCAGCGAGGCCATAGTTGCCTGCATAGTGCCGCCAGCAACGTCCATCGCGGCCGCTATGCAAATTTCGTGCAGCGAGAATAGAAAGCCGCCGAGGACCACAATAGTCAGAGTAAGCTGGAACCCGGGGTCGGCGAATTTCAATGCGATTAACAGCAGCCCCAATGCTACCGTCGCCGGCATGAGGATGGCCTTCCGCCCGAAGATGTCCGAGAGGTATCCCATTGCAGGTTGAGAGCCGATTCCCACCACCTGAGTGAGCGACAGATAGACCGCAACACGGGTCGGCGAGAACTCCAGGTCCTCTCTCAGATAGATGGGGAGGAACACGATGGCGCCGTTCTGTCCGATCGACCTCAGAACCGTCGAAAGCACCAGCAGCAGCAACGGGCGTCGCTTCAACAGCCCGAAGAGCGTGCCCATGTAGGCTCGAAAGGAGTCGGAATCTGACGAACTTCCCGGAAGGCTCTTCACCAGTCTCCAGACCAGGAATCCTGCTGCAATGGCGGGAAACATGCTGATCTGAAGGATGCCGCTCCATGTCAGCCAGGCCAGAAGGCCAGCCGCTGTCAGCGGCCCCAACATCTCGCCGATGGTGCCGCCGGTGCCATGCAGAGAGGCAGCGAGTCCACGAGCGTCCGGGAATCGTCGCGACAACACTCCAAGAGCCGGAGGGTGGAACAGCGATGGCCCAACGCCCACCAACAGCATCGCCGCAAGCATTACCCAGAAGGTTGTAGAAATACCGGCCAGAAAATAGGAGCCACCCATCAATGCCAGCGAGATGCCGAGAATCAGCGACGAGCGTTCAGGGTAGCGGTCTCCCAGATACCCGGCGCCCATAGTGGATATCCAACCCATCGCCTGTCGTGACGAGGCCACCGCGCCAAGTTGCGTCGCGCTGAGGCTCAGGCCAATCTTGATTTCGGGTAATATAACGGCCTGGAACCCTCCCATGTAGACGTGCTTCAACGCATGTCCAATTACAATGACCGCCGCGAGTTGGTTGCGGCCTTTTTTGATTTCAGGTGGTATGTCTGTCACGTTTGAGGTGGCCTGTTGTCCTTTCCGTTATCGGTCTTTGTTGGACATCGCGACCACCCTACGTTATGGGTCGAATTCACGATCTCTCCTGTTCATCTCCTCGCGAACTATAACGCATTATGCGCAAAATGCGAGGAGGCGGTGGCGGGCCTTCGGGCATCAGGAACAGCAGAGACCCCAGACCCGTTATGGTCGCCAGGATGGAGAATGCCAGCTTGTAGTCTCCCAGCCTGTCTGCCATATATCCGGCGAAGAGCGGGCCGACCATCATTCCGGACATCCTCACCAGCGAGGAGAACCCCATGATGGTGGCGTAGTTGGAGCGTCCGAAGTAGTCAGCCCTGATGGATACGGCCATGGGAGCGCGAGCGTCCCAGACGACGCCATGTAGTGTCGCGAATATCGCCACCTGACATATGATGGTTGAGAAAGCCAGACCGAGCAGCGCGACAGAGTGTCCCAGCAGGCATGCCGTAAGCCCGATGCGCCTGTTGATCCTGTCGCCCAACGCGCCGCCCCCCACCTACCTCACAACAGCCTCACGCGCCCCAATAGCATCCTCGCTATTGAACCCGCTAGCCTCGTAGCCATGGCAATAGGGGCCAAGAGCCCCGTCCGCAACTCCTGGGGCGCTTACGATTTAGACGCACCGGATGGCACGAAGATTGAGGTGAAGTCGGCGGCGTATGTACAGTCCTGGTATCAAAAACACTTGTCCAACATACAATTCGGCATCAGGAAGACCCTTGAATGGATACCTGAGAAGAATGAATTCGGCAAAGAGCGCAAACGACAGTCAGACATCTACGTATTCTGCCTGCTCACACAGAAAGAGAAACGTCAGATCAATCCTCTGGACCTTGACCAGTGGGAATTCTACGTTATTCCTACTTCTGTGCTCGGATATTCATCAACATGTTACCTAAATGATTGTCTCCCACGCCTTTGTATACGCCCCAAAAAGTGTCTCCCCAATCGTTTCCTTCAGAAAGCTTGCGACGTCCTGTATCTATCAGGCGTTGTGCTAGCGTTGGATTCTTAAACTTTTGTTCTACTAACTCAGACATAACTTTGACCCTAATTCGTTCCCAATCGTCCCTTATGTCTACGGTTTCCCCGATCTTTTTGGCACAACGTGGAGAACTTGCTGTTTGTATCCTGCGTCTGGCTTCCTGGTTAAAAGTTTTTGAGGCTTGGTATGCGTGTTCGACGCTAGGGTAGTAAGCGCCGTCAAATTCGATTTCCACTGGCCAAAAATTGCTTAGAA
>CAJWRP010000425.1 GCA_913046025.1 uncultured Chloroflexota bacterium | reverse complement strand
TAGAGGCCTACATCACAGTCATGCACGACAGCGCCATGGCAGATGCCCGTAATGCTGAGGCAGAGATCCTTCGCGGCGAGTATCGCGGTACACTGCACGGCATTCCCATAGCGCTTAAAGACCTGTATGACACCAAGGACGTCCGCACGACGGGCAGTTCCAAGGTTCTGACCGACCGAGTGCCCACGGAAGATTCCACAGCCACCACCAAGCTACGTCAGGCTGGAGCGGTTCTGCTTGGCAAGCTGGCCATGCACGAGTTCGCCCTGGGAGGTCCTGACCCCAGCAACGGTTTCCCTCTGGCAAAAAACCCCTGGAACCTGGAGCACATTCCTGGCGGCTCCAGCAGCGGCTCGGGAACAGCCATAGCGGCGGGTCTGGCCATGGGAACGCTCGGCTCTTGCACCGGCGGCTCCATTCGAGGGCCAGCGGCATTCTGCGGTATCGCGGGCATCAAGGCAACTTACGGGCGAGTGAGTCGGTACGGAGTATTGCCCCTAAGCTGGAGCCTGGACCACTGCGGCCCTCTCACGTGGACTGTCGAAGACTCCGCCATTATGCTGCAGGCCATCGCCGGTCACGATCCTAAAGACCCGACCAGTAGTCGAGCACCTGTTCCTGACTATATGTCATCTATGAAGGAAGACGTAAAGGGGCTCCGCATCGGGGTGCCCAGGCATTTCTTCTTTTCGGACGACGACCGAATAAACAGCGAGGTAAAGACCATCGCTGATGCCGCCATTAAGTCCTTCGAGTCTATGGGCGCGATTATAGAAGAGGTATCGGCGCCCATGCTGGACCACGCTGGCGCGGCGCAACCAGTAATCATGCTGAGCGAAGCGTTCGCCTACCACCGTAACAACCTGATCAACAAGCCTGAGCTATTCGGCGATATGGTGCGAGCCAGATTCCGCACGGGCGGGCTATTCTCATCAGCCGACTACGTTCAGGCTCAACGAGTGCGTAACGTCTTAAAGCGTGAATTCGCAGACATTCTGAAGCGAGTAGACGTGGTGATGTCTCCCACAATGTCGACTACTGCACCGCGATTCGACGCGTTCACCCAGGACGCCATGACGACGTCTCGAACTCCCAGCTTTACCGGGCCATACAACCTGACGGGCATGCCAGCCATCTCGGTGCCATGCGGCTTCACATCTGCTGGACTACCGGTCGGACTGCAAATTGCAGGCAAGCCCTTCGACGAGCCAACGGCGTTCAGGGCTGCGTACACATACCAGCAGCAAGCGAAATTTTACGAAACACGGCCAGCAGTTTAAGGGAAAATTAGAAGACGGGCCTGTCATCCTAACTTCTTTGCCAGCTTTTGGGACATCTTGCCGTTGGCCCTGTGACGCTGCGACTTGAGGAGAAATAGGTGTAATAAATGAGCCTCGCCCCCACAATATGGATACGAAACTTTTAGATTCGGAGAACCTGCATGACGGAGCAGAACAGAAAACCCTGGTACAAGCGGACCTATCGATGGGGACAGACAAATCTAACTGAGCTAGACCCAGCCCGCTACGATAGCGAATGGTGGAGAGAACACTGGCACCGTACCCGCGTTCAGGGTGTCATTATTAACGCTGGCGGGATTGTTGCCTTCTACCCAAGCAAGCACCCCCTGCACCACCGGGCAGAGTTCCTCGGCGAACGAGACCTCTATGGCGAAATTAACGCTCTGGCCAGGGAAGATGGTCTTTCCGTACTGGCAAGGATGGACTCCAACCGGGCAGATGAGAAGTTCTTCAAAGAACACCCGGATTGGTTTACCCGAGATGCCAACGGCGAGCCGTACATGGCTGGCCCCTTTTACGTGTCATGCGTTCACGGGCCCTACTACGACCAGTTTCTGCCAGGCGTGCTAACGGAGATCATCCAGCGCTACCAGCCCGATGGATTTGCCGACAATAGCTGGAGCGGTCTCACCAGAGACAAGATCTGCTACTGCGACAGCTGCTTCAGAAGTTTCCAGAGCGCCTATGGGACAACCCTGCCCAAGAGCGTGAATTGGAACAATCCTGTTTATCGCGACTGGATTCAATGGAACTATCAGCGCAGGCTGGAGATTTGGGACCTTAACAACAGGGTCACCAAAGAGGTCGGCGGAGAACATTGCCTCTGGATGGGCATGAATTCCGGTAGCCTGCTCCAGCAGTCCCAGCGCTTTCGCGACTACAAGGGCATCGCTGAGCGTTCCGAAATAGTGATGTTGGATTCGCAGACTCGACTGAGCTCTTCGGGATTTCAAAGCAATGGTGATTTTGGAAAGCTCATTCATGGCCTAATCGGCTGGGACAAGCTAATTCCAGAATCTCTTGCGATGTACCAGAGTCGAGAGCCTACCTTTAGACTGTCGAGCAGGCCGGAGCCGGAAGCTCGCATGTGGGCCGTTGAGGCTTTCGCAGGGACTATACAGCCGTGGTGGCATCACATCAGCGCCTACCACGAAGACCGCCGACAGTACCGCACGGCAGAGTCCCTGATGACATGGTACGAGACTAACGAAGAGTACCTTGTGGACCGTCAGCCCATCGCCCCTGTTGGCTTGGTCTGGTCTCAGCAGAACGTAGACTTCTTCGGACGTGACGAAGGCGGGCCACGCACTATAGTGCCTTACCAGGGCTTCATGCAGGCCATGATACGTGCGCGCATACCTTACATGCCTATTCATGCCGACCACATCGACCGCGACGCAGACAAGATCTCGACGCTGATCCTGCCAAACATGGGTACGCTCTCAGATGACCAGTGCGAAGCGGTGCGCAGATTCGTGAAAGGCGGCGGAGGCCTGGTAGCCACCGGCGAAAGCAGCCTTTATGACG
>CAJWRP010000424.1 GCA_913046025.1 uncultured Chloroflexota bacterium | reverse complement strand
AGACCAGCCCATCATCTCGGTCCGCAACGTACAGAAACGCGCTGACTTTAAAAATTATATGGGTTGTGATTCCGTTAGGTGTTACTAGCACCGCCCTGTCGTAGTAACCGGCGACGATGGCAGGAGACGGGTTGGCAAGGATTATCATCTCCTCACCCGAGTTCAAAATTCCGGGGTCAACGACCTCAGCGGTCAGCGCCTCGGCATCCCTATAGACACCACTCACAGTCCATTCGTTGTCGCCAGGTACAACGTCTTCGGTATATGTGAGGTAGCTTATGCCGGGACTGCCAGGGCGAAGCGTCTCGATAATAAGGTCCCAGTCCTGGAACGAACCCAGAACCTCGTCGCCGTCATTTACCAGTATGAGCCGGACAGTTGAAGACTCGCCCACCGTGGCTCCAAAGGGGCTGGACAGCCTCGTATCGGACTGCGCTTCCAACCTGCGCTCCTGGCGAATCCACGTCCCGGAGAAGTCCGTAAAGGCCTGCATCATGTCCTGGCCTAAGGTAAATGTGACCGTAAGTATGGCCATCATGCTGACGACAAATGTGATGGCCATGCTCATATCGCTCGGCCTCCACTACTGAGGTGGTCCATATTTGACGCAGAATGCATAATTTTAGTCTAACAAGGCTCACACAGGACGGAGACGGGGTCAGCATCTATTAGCACTGGCGATTTCCCATAGGTTTTGCCTGTAAGCACGAACGGGGCGGCCTTTGTTTGGGTTAACATGGTTTCGGAATAAACAGGAGGCCCCGCAAACTAACCGATGAAATCTGGAGAACTTGTTGCCGCGCGCTTGAGCGGCAAGATAACCATAGCCAAGGTGCTAGAAGTAGAAGCCACCAGGGTGCGCCTACTTCTGCGGCAGAAAAAAGAGGCCCGCATACCAGCGGAGCGAATCGTGCTAACCACCGGTGTCATCGCGTCCAGCGACGCTGACATCGAGAAGTTCAAGGCCGAGACCGAGGCGCTGACCAGCTCCATAGATATCGAGGAGCTATGGGAGGTTGTGCGCGATGAGGATGGGCCAGTCTCCTTGGAGGACTTGGCGGAGCTAAGCTGGGGCGAAAACGCTGAGGCTTCTCAACGCATGGCCCTGCTGCTTCAACTGGACCGAGAGACGCTCTATTTCACCAGCGAAAAGGGCGTGTATAGTCCCCGGTCAGAATCCGCTGTCGAGGAGATTCGCCAGCGCCGAGTGCGTGACGCCAATAATGCCAGTGATGCCGCAGCCCTGATTGAGGCCTTAACCGACGGCCAACTGCCCGCTGACCTATCATTACATCAGCAGATGTTGATGCGTGACCTGCGAGGATTCGCCATCCACGGCGACAACTACACCCGAGGACCAGCCATCAAGTCTCTTCTGGACAGCGTGCAAAGGGCTACTGGCGACATGCAACGGCTCGCCTTCGATCTGCTTGTTGACGCCGACGTCTTCTCACTAGACGAGCCCCTTGAGTTGGAGCGGCAGGGCATCCCAGAGGAGTTTTCGGAGGCGGCTTACCAGGAAGCGCAGCAAGCCAGTGACACGGAAGCTCTCGCCCAGCCTGACAGATTGGACCTGACATCAGTGCCCACCGTGACCATCGACGACAATGGCACGGAGGACAGAGATGACGCGCTTTCTCTCGAGGTTGAAGCGCCAGGTATATACAAGATCGGCATCCACATCACCGACGCAGGAACGCTGATTGCGCCTGGTAGTGAACTGGACATCGAAGCAGACCGTCGAATGGCAACGCTGTACATTCCAGAGCGCAAAGTACCCATGCTTCCGAAAGAGGTCTCCACTTCGAAGGGCAGCTTGAATGAGGGAGAGACGAGAATCGCCTTGAGCCTGGTCGTCAGGTTCGACGACGGAGGGGAGCTCCTTGACTGGACTCTATCACCAAGCGTTGTGCGTAGCGACGCCGCGCTCTCCTACGAAGAGGCCGATTATGCAATCTCCGTTACAACCCACCAGTGGCACTCGGTTATGACGAAGCTGGAAACCATCTCTAAGGCAGTACGAGCCCGTCGAGAAGAGGCCGGTGCGTTGAATCTGGAACGCTCGGAGATGAACATATCTGTAGACGACAACAGAAGACCGACTGTGCGAGTGATACCCAGGTCCACACCGTCCCGGCAGATGGTGACCGAGTTCATGATCCTGTGTAACTCGCTGATGGCGGAATTCTGCAAAGAGCGGGAGATACCGGCGGCATACCGCTCCCAAACAGCACCAGACCTGTCTGACCTGGGTTCCGATCTTCCTCCCGGCGTTGAGTTGGGAGACGGCGCGCTGAGGTGGTACTCCACAATCCGCCGGCTCACCCCTGCAGAGATCAGCACATCGCCAGCGCCCCACGGAGGGCTGGGAGTCGCTGCATACATCCAGGCAACCTCGCCCCTGCGGCGGTACCCGGACCTCGTAATGCAACGGCAGATAAGCCAGAGCCTTAACACAGGCCAGCCTCTCTACTCGACGGACGAGATATCGTCGGTGGCGCAGCGGGCCGACATGCAGATACGGGAGCTATCGAGGATAGAGGAGGATAGGCGTAGGTACTGGTTCCTCAAGTACCTCAAGCTGGGCATTCAAGACGGCGAGATGTCTGACCTGTTTGCGGCCACCGTCCTGGAGAATCAGCCCAACCGTCCCGTCGCCATGCTGGACATGGTGGACTACCAGTTCAGGGTCAGGGCTGCTCTGCCAAACTCGATCCTGCCGGGGGATGTGGTTACCCTGCGTCTGCATAGCGTGGACCTGTGGCTGCGCCGTGGCCAGTTCCTGCACGCGCCGGACAGTGAGGTGGCGGGGTAGAGGCGCGAGGAAATTGT
>CAJWRP010000423.1 GCA_913046025.1 uncultured Chloroflexota bacterium | reverse complement strand
ATTTTTAAGGAATCATAAAACATGAGGATAGGGATCGACGTTGGCGGAACAAACACTGACGCGGTGCTAATGGATGGAACCAGACTAATTGCTCAGGCCAAGCGTCCCACCACTCCCAACGTATCCTCTGGAATTATCGCAGCCCTGAAGAGTGTTATCGCAGATGCGTCGGAGACAGCCCAGATAGAGGCTGTCATGCTAGGCACAACTCATTTTACGAATGCTCTATTGGAGCATAAGTCATTGGCTCCAACGGCCGTGATCAGGATGTGCAGGCCGGCCACTACACTACTACCACCACTGGTAGACTGGCCCTATGCCTTGCGAGACGCCATCGGGGGTCGCTCCTATATGCTCAAAGGCGGCCACGAATTCGATGGCCAAGAGATATCGTCGATGGAGGAGAGGGAGGTTCGAGAGGCTGTAAAGGATATGGTAAATAACGGCGTAAGGGCCGTTGCAGTTTGCGGAGTCTTCTCGCCAGTCGAAACGTCTCACGAGGATATGGTCGGCGCAATCATCCGCGAGCAGGCTCCCGAGCTTTCAGTGACTCTGTCTCACGAAATCGGCAGGGTGGGAATTCTGGAACGGGAAAACGCCACTGCCATGAACGCCAGCCTTAACGAGATTGCGGCGCAAACTATCCTGTCTCTTACTGAAGCAATTCGGTTCCTGGGACTAGCTGCACCATTCTACCTTAGTCAAAACGACGGCACGCTAATGGAAGCCGAATTCGCCGCACGTTACCCAGTCTTCACCATTGCGTCCGGACCAACCAACAGCATGCGAGGGGCGGCGTTTCTTTCCGGCGTGGCCGACGGCATCGTGCTGGATATCGGTGGAACGACTACTGACGGCGGCACCATTGTCAACGGTTTCCCCCGAGAATCGTCCGTAGCGATTGAGATCGCAGGAGTGCGGACGAATTTTCGCATGCCAGATGTCCTCTCCATAGCGCTGGGCGGTGGAAGCATCGTTCGTGAATCGCCAATTACTATTGGGCCTGACAGTGTGGGCTATCGCCTATTAGATGAAACTCTGGTCTTCGGTGGCGACACCACCACGGCGACAGACCTATCAGTCTACGCAGGCAGGGCGGTAATCGAGGAAAGCGTGCAGGAATCCAGGCTCGACCCCAAATTTGCAGCTGATGGTCTGTTGCTAATTGACAATCGTCTGGCGGAGATTATCGATCAGCTAAAGTTGAGCGCTGCGGACGTGCCGGTAATTCTCGTAGGCGGCGGCAGCATACTGGTTGGTGACTCCCTGGAGGGCGCATCGGAGGTGATACGTCCAAAGCATGGGGAAGTCGCCAACGCCATTGGAGCAGCAATGGCGCAGGTCGGCGGCCAAATAGAGAAAGTCTACTCGCTGGCGGAATATGGCAGAGAAGAGGCCATAGAAGCAGCACGGCTCGAGGCCGAAAGCAAAGCTGTGGCAGCGGGAGCAGATCCAAAAACTCTGCAGGTCGTAGAGCTTGAGGAAGTCCCGCTATCCTACCTTCCCAGCAACGCCACCAAGATCCGCATCAAGGTCGTTGGTGACCTGGTTGGCATATCTAGCTAAGCAACGAGTCTAGATATGTCGTAGTAGGCACAGGCTTTTTGATTACGAAATCCCGTGTCGTTTTTTTCGCCTCAATTCGAACAACAAGTCTTGACTAACGGCCTGCCTCCTGAATCCGAATGCCTTTTTTACCGCACAGCTAGAGAGGCAAAAGTTGCTCGCTCCCACCTGCTGGTATATCTATTTCAAAGGCATTGGCGTTAAAGGCTAGCAGGCTGTAATAGCCCATCATCGTCGTTATTTCCGTCAGACGTTGCGCACCAAAGATACCAATCACCGTGTCGAACGTGGCATGGTTGACCTTGTGACTGGAAAACAATTCAACTACATATTTGGCCACGGCGTCCTGGTCTGCTGGCAGTTCCGGCAACGGCTTCTTATCCCGAATAGCATCCACTAAATTGTCGCTCAAACCATGCTGGCGCGCACGGGCAGAGTGCGCAAACCAGATGTACTGGCAGTCCATGTGCCGAGCGGTCAGTATCATTATCAGTTCCTGTATCGGCTGGGGAAGGTCCGATACTTCCCTGAAGTACTTGACCAGATTGTTGGCACGCTCCCGCATGTCGGGGCTGTTAATCATTACTGAACCCGGTCCGGAATCGACTCTATCGCCATTGTCGGCGGTTACCCTGTCGAAGGCTTCTCGATATCGCTCTTCAACTTGGCCCCGCGTAACCGTGGGTGTTCTTGCCATATGGTTCCTCCTGTTGGATGTGTGCTGCCAGTGGACCCGGCTGCAGACATGGCTCCAATAATTTCTTGTCTGACGGGTGACATCATACCCATGCCGAATATATGGTGGCAACAAAGAAGGCGTCGCTTATTTCAAACGACGCCTTCTTTAATACTAGGTGTAAGTGCAACTGTAACTGACAGTCTCTCAACGGCTACGAAGTCATGTAACTTCCAATGTGGGGTTTCTCAGCGGTTTAGCGAACTGAGTTTCGTCCAGAGGGATGAAGTCCTTCTGGTAAATCTGAATACGGTAGGTCTCGTAATCAGGTATAAACAGGCGAAATTCGCTGTCTATTCGCACGGACCGCGGTCGCCTCAAGTACTTCTCCTGCTCAATGCGGCCTGTCTCCCGAAGTCGATTGGAAATTGCATTGGTCAGCATATAGGTCCTGGCAACGCGAGACAACGAAGCGTGGACGGCCGTTCCGTCATTCCAATGAGAGAGCATCGCCGTTCAGCTGTCTTCACCCCGCACTGCAGAGCTACACATCACAGCTTCCGCCAAACAGTTTTGCACGCAGTTTTTGCATGCC